>JAEWJQ010000332.1 GCA_023386515.1 Pseudomonadota bacterium
TCGCTCGCCTGCGGCACGCCGCTGGTCGCGACGCCGGTCTGGGGCTCGCCGGAGGTGGTGCGCGCTCCCGTCGCCGGCCGCCTCGCTGCCGAACGCAGCGTCGCCGCGATCCGCGACGCGATCGCCGCGCTGCTCGCCGATCCGCCGGCTCGTGCCGCGACCCGCGCCTATGCCGAACGCTACGATTGGGCGGAGACCGGCCGCCGGCATCGTGCGCTGATCGCCGCGGCGGTGGCGGGCGATCCCGGCGACGCTTTGACGGCGTCCGTCTAGCCGCTTATCGTTCCCGTTATGGCCACCGATTTTCAGGAGCCGCCGATCGGCGTGCTCGACGCGCCCTTCGACAGCGCCTTGTCCGAACGGTATCTCGTCTATGCGCTGTCGACGATCACGGCGCGCTCGCTGCCCGACGTGCGCGACGGGCTGAAGCCGGTTCACCGCCGCCTGTTGTGGGCGATGCGGTTGCTCCGCCTCGATCCCGCCTCCGGCTACAAGAAGTGCGCGCGCGTCGTCGGCGACGTGATCGGCAAATACCATCCGCACGGCGACCAGTCGGTCTATGACGCGATGGTGCGCCTCGCGCAGGATTTCGCGCTGCGCTATCCGCTCGTCGACGGCCAGGGCAATTTCGGCAATATCGACGGCGATAACGCCGCCGCCTATCGCTATACCGAGGCGCGGCTGACCCAGGTCGCGATCGACCTGATGGACGGCCTCGACGAGGATGCCGTCGCCTACCGCCCGACTTACAATGGCGAGGAGCAGGAGCCGGAGCTGTTTCCCGGCCTGTTCCCCAATCTGCTCGCCAACGGCGCGGCGGGGATCGCGGTCGGCATGGCGACCAACATTCCGCCGCACAATGCCGCCGAGCTGCTCGACGCGGCGATCATGCTGGTCGACCGTCCCGATGCCAGCGACGCGATGGTGCTGGAACACGTCAAGGGCCCCGACTTCCCGACCGGCGGCCTGGTCGTCGACCCGCCGGCCGTCATCGCCGAAAGCTATGCCACGGGCCGCGGCTCGTTCCGCATCCGCGCGCGCTGGGAGATCGAGCGCGAGAAGGGCGGCGGCTGGCAGATCGTCGTCAGCGAGATCCCCTATGGCGTCCAGAAGGGCAAGCTGATCGAGCAGATCGCGGCCTTGATCAACGAGCGCAAGCTGCCGATCCTCGCCGACGTACGCGACGAATCCGATGCGGAGATCCGCGTCGTCCTCGAACCGCGCAGCCGCACCGTCGATCCGCAGGTGCTGATGGACGGCCTGTTCCGCTTCAGCGATCTGGAGACGCGCTTCGGCCTCAACCTCAACGTCCTCGACCATGAGCGCACGCCGCGCGTCATGTCGCTGCGCGAGGCGCTGAAGGCTTGGGTCGACCATCAGTTCGTCGTCCTGCGCCGCCGTACCGAGCATCGGCTGGCGAAGATCGCCGACCGGATCGAGCTGCTCGACGGCTATCTCGTCGCCTATCTCAACCTCGACCGCGTCATCGAGATCATCCGCACGGAGGACGAGCCCAAGCAGGTGATGATCGCCGAGTTCCGCCTGACCGACCGGCAGGCGGAGGCGATCCTCAACATGCGCCTGCGCTCCCTGCGCCGGCTGGAGGAGTTCGAGATCCGCGGCGAGCGCGACAAGCTCGACAAGGAACAGGCCGATCTGACGACGCTGCTCGGTTCCGAGGCGCGGCAGCGTACCCGGCTGAAGCGCGACCTGGGCAAGGTCCGCGACCGCTACGGTCCGGAGACGGCGCTCGGCAAGCGTCGCACGCTGATCGAGGAAGCCGGCCCCACCCGCGACATTCCGTTGGAGGCTATGATCGAGCGGGAGCCGATCACCGTGATCCTGTCGCAGCGCGGCTGGATCCGCGCGATGAAGGGCCACGGCGATCTCGCCGCCATGAATGCAGGGGGCGCGGAGACGCTGAAGTTCAAGGAGGGCGACGGCCCGGCCTTCGCCTTCCACGCGCAGACCACCGACAAATTGCTGCTCGCCGCGGAGAACGGCCGTTTCTACACGCTCGCCGCGGACAAGCTGCCGGGCGGCCGCGGCTTCGGCGAGCCGGTGCGCGCGATGATTGACCTCGACGGCTCGGTCGGCGTCGCCGCCTTCCTCAACGCGCGGGCGCAGGAGAAACTGCTGCTCGCGGCGAGCGACGGCCGCGGCTTCATCGTGCCGGTCGCGGAGACGATCGCGGAGACGCGCAAGGGCAAGACGGTGATGACGCCGCGCACCGGTGCGAAACTGGTCGTCGTCCGCCCGGTCGCGCCGGAGGCCGATTACGTCGCGGCGGTCGGCGACAATCGCAAGTTCCTGGTCTTCCCGATCGCCGAACTGCCGGTGATGAGCCGCGGGCAGGGGGTGCAGATCCAGCGTTTTCGCGAGGGCAGCCTGTCCGATGCCACCACCTTCGTCTTCGCGCAGGGCATGAGCTGGCCGATGGGCGGCGAGAGCGGCCGGATGCGGACCGAGGCCGATCTATCGCTGTGGCGCACCGCCCGCGGCGCCGCCGGGCGCACCCCGCCGACCGGCTTCCCGCGCGACAACCGGTTCGTCGGCTAAACAGCCGCCGTCTCCGTCAGGGGAAGGGGCGGCATGACGGGGCGGGCGTCAACCCTTCGCAAGAGGCGCCGTCGCGTCGCGCCGATCCGCCGATCGGATTCGACCGAGACGCTCGCTACGGTGGAAGCGGTGCGGAAAAAGGTCGGCCACCGACCAACTTCAGAAGGCTTTAACGAACGGCCTCTACAATGAAGCCATGGCCACCGCCTCGACCGACGTCGTGATGCCCCAACCTGCCGAGCCGGTGACGCTCGCGCAGGACCTGGAGCTGATCCCGATCCCGGCGGTGCAGGTCGTCCGCCGTGGCGATGGGTTCGACTTCCTCGCGATCAATCGCGCCTATCGGCTGGCCGGGCTCGGCGTCGTCGCCGATCGCTCGGCGATGCTGCGCGCCCTGGCGCCGCGTATCGACGCCTTCCTGCGCTCGACCGAATTGCGCAGCGATTTCGAATGGTCGATCGGCGAGGTGATCGACTCGCGCTACTACCGGGTCACGCTGGCGCGACCGGGGCCATCGGTGCGTGACCGCTGCCAGATCGGTTTCGTCGATCTGACCGCGCAGGTCCATACCGAACGCTCGCTCCGCCGCGAGATGACCACCGACAGCCTGACCGGTCTGCCCAACCGCGAAGGCTTCAGCGACATGATCGAGGCGGCGCAGGCCAAGCGCCAGCGCCATGCCGTGCTGGTCGTCGACCTCGAA
Organism: Pseudomonadota bacterium; assembly: GCA_023386515.1. Next base: position 3,263 of record JAEWJQ010000332.1, read on the forward strand.
CGCTTCGGCCGACTCAACGCCTGTCTCGGCGGCCTGGCCGGTGACGAATTGCTGATCACCGTGGCGCGCCGGATCAAGGGCGCGCTGCGTGCACGCGATTCGCTGGCCCGGATCGGCGGCGACGAATTCGGCGTGCTGATGGGGATCGACATCGATGCCGACGAGGCACGCCACCTGGCCGATCGCATCCACCGCGCGCTCAGCACCCCGTTCCGGCTCAGCGACTATGAGATCGGCGTCGAATGTTCGATCGGCATCGCCCAGGGTGACGATGCGCTCGACGATGTCGAGGAACTGATCCGCAACGCGCAATTCGCGGTGAAGCGCGCCAAGGCGGGCAGCAAGGTCGAATCCTACCAGACCCAGGCGTTCACCATCGCCCGGGAGCAATTCGCGATGGAAACGGCGCTCCGCCGCGCGATCGAAGATTCGCGGCTGCGCCTGACCTTTCAGCCGATCTGCGACCTGTCGAGCGGCCGCATCGTCTCGTTCGAGGCGCTGACCCGCTGGCGCGACCATGACGGGGTCGAGCAGGAGCCGAGCAACTTCATCCCGGTGGCGGAGGAGACGGGGCTGATCCTGCCGCTCGGCCGCTGGGCGATGGAAGAGGCGGCGCGGACGCTCGCCTGGCTCGACGCCGAGTGCGGTGGCGATTGCGGCATGCGCGTCGCGGTCAACCTGTCGGCGATCCAGATCCAGCGCGACGACATCGCCGGCGTCGTTGAGGGCAGCCTGATCCGCCACGGCCTGTCCGGCGAGCGTTTCACGCTGGAACTTACCGAAAGCGCGATCGTCAGCGATCCCGATCGTACCGCTAGGGCGATGCACGCGCTGCGCGCGCTCGGCACGACGCTGGCGATGGACGATTTCGGCACCGGCTATTCCAACCTCGCCTATCTGCAGAAGCTGCCGATCGACGTACTCAAGATGGATCGCAGCTTCGTGACGGGCATGCTCGCCGACCGCGACAAGATGGCGATCGTCCGCGCTATCCTCAGCCTCGCCCAGGCACTCGGCATGAAGACCACTGCCGAAGGGGTGGAGACCAACGAACTGGCGCAGACCTTGGCCGCGCTCGGCTGCACCTATGGCCAGGGCTATCATTACGCCCGCCCGCTCGAAGCGGCGCAGACCCTCGCGCTGATCCGCCAGCTCCGCGTCCGCGGACGCTGAGCTCGGCGCCGTTACGCCGTCAGCATCGCCGCCACTTCGGCATCGGCGATCGCCTCGACCCGTGGCGAATCGGGAAACCCCTCCGCGATCCAGCGCGCCTCGATCCGGCGCAGCGCCGTGGCGACGTCCGGACCCTTAGCCAAGCCGCGCGCGACCAAGGCGCCGCCACCGATCGGCAGCGCCGGCGGCGCCCAGCCGTCGAGCGGGCCGATATCCGCCCCCGCCAGCAGCAGGCGGTCGACGGCCACCG
>JAEWJQ010000072.1 GCA_023386515.1 Pseudomonadota bacterium
GGATTGCCGGCATGATCGGCGGCAAGCAGGGCGGCGAACGCCTCCAGGCTCTCTTCGCCCGCCGGCGAGACGCGGATATGGCGCGCGCCGCCGAACAGCGACATCGACGCCGCCTCGTCGGCCAACCGGGCCGGATCGCCCTTCAGCGTCGCGCCGTCCAGGTCGATGCGCTCCGCCTCCGGCCCCATCGCCTGCGCTAACCGCGTCGCCAGTTCGGCGGCGGCGGACCCGTCGGGACCATGGAGCAGGAACAGGCGCAGGTCAGGCGAGGGCCGCTCCATCGCGGCGCGGATGTCGCGCGCGTTCGCCTTCACGGGTCCTCAGCGCGCCGGCGTCATGAGCAGGCCGCCGCGCATCAGCGCGCCGGAAGGCGCCGCCGCGCGTAGAGCGCGAGCTTGGCGACGATCTGGTCGGCGACGATGCCGGAGAGATTCTCTAGCGCGGTGTTCTCCGCCGCGATCGTCGCATATTCGGACGAGGTGATGACGTCGATGCCGGCGTCTGAGCCGGCGGTCGCATCGAGCAGCACGCTGCCGTCGCTGAGATTGACCAGCTGATAGCGCGCCCGCAACGTCCGCCGCTCGCGTGTCACGCTGTCGTCGCGCCGCACGCCGAGGCCGGCGATCTGATCGTCGAGCTTGACGTCCAGCCGGTATTGCGGCGTGCCGGACGCGGCGAGCCGATCGCGCAGCGCATTGCCCATCAGCCAGCCGGCCTTGCCCTGGATCGGCGCGACCTCGACGCCGGACAGCGCCTGCGCCACCCCGCCGCCGGCGCCGCCACCGTACAGGGGGTGCAGGCCGCAGCCGGTCAGCGGGCCGAGCAGCAATGCGGCGGCGAGGAATCGCTTGGTCATGCGACGATATTGACCAAACGGCCGGGCACGACGATCACTTTCTTCGGCGCCTTGCCCTCCAGCGTGCGGACGATCTTGTCCGACCCCAGCGCCGCCGCCTCTAGCGCGTCCCTCGCCATGTCCTTCGGCACGGTCAGCGTATCGCGCAGCTTGCCGTTGACCTGCACCGCGATCGTCACCTCGTCCTCGACCAGCAGCGCGGCCTCGACCGCGGGCCAGGGCGCATCGGCGATCAGCCCGTCGAAGCCGTGACGCGCCCAGGCTTCCTCGGCGATATGCGGTACCATCGGCGCGACCAGCAGCATCAGCGTGCGGATCGCGTTGCTGCGCGAAGGCGACGGCGGTGCCTTCTCGATCGCATTGGTCAGCTCGTACAGCTTGGCCACCGCCTTGTTGAACGCCAGCGCCTCGATATCGAGCGCGACGCCGTGGATCGTCTGGTGCAGCTTGCGGTCGAGCGCGATGTCGCCGCCCTCACCGGGCTCCGCCGGATCGGCGTCGAACAGCCGCCACAGGCGTTGGACGAAGCGCCACGATCCCTCGATCCCGGCTTCCGACCACGGCAGGTCGCGCTCGGGCGGCGAATCGGACAGCATGAACCAGCGCGTCGCGTCGGCACCATATTGATCGACGATCGGCTCGGGATCGACGGTGTTCTTCTTCGACTTCGACATTTTCGTCACGCGCCCGACCTTCACGGGGCGTCCGGTAGCCTTTTCAAACACCCCTGCATCGGAGCGTTCGATCTCGTCCGGCGACAGCCAGCGTTGATGCGCAGGAGCGTCGAGTGGATCATCCGCCTCTTCCTCTCCGCCCTCAAGAATGCTGTACGTCTCGTGCGTCACCATGCCCTGCGTGAACAGGCCGGTGAACGGCTCGGCGATGTCGATCATGCCGATATGCTTGAGCGCTCGCGTCCAGAAGCGCGCGTAGAGCAGGTGCAGGATCGCATGCTCGACGCCGCCGATATATTGCCCGACCGGCAGCCAGCTTTCCGCCACCGCGCGGTCGAACGGCTTGTCGTCGGGCTGGCTGGCGAAGCGGATGAAATACCAGCTCGAATCGGCGAAGGTGTCGAGCGTGTCGGTTTCGCGCTGCGCATCGCCGCCGCAGGATGGGCAGGCGACGTGCTTCCACGTCGGATGCCGGTCGAGCGGATTGCCCGGCACGTCGAACGACACGTCCTCGGGCAGGACGACGGGCAGCTGGTCCTGCGGCACCGGCACCGCGCCACAGGCGGCGCAATGGATGATCGGGATCGGCGTGCCCCAGTAGCGCTGGCGGCTCACGCCCCAGTCGCGCAGGCGGTAGACGGTCGATCCGCGGCCCCAGCCGTCGCCCTCCGCACGGCGGATCACCTCGCGCTTGGCGTCCTCGACATCCATGCCGTCAAGGAAGCGCGAATTCACGATGGTCCCGGGGCCGGTATAGGCCTCGTCGCCGTGGAAGACGGGATCGGTGACGTCGCCGTCGGAGACGACGCGCCGCACCGGCAGGTGGTATTTGCGCGCGAAGTCGAGGTCGCGCTGGTCGTGCGCCGGCACGCCGAACACCGCGCCGGTGCCATAGTCCATCAGCACGAAATTGGCGATGTAGACGGGCAGCTGCCACGTCGGATCGAGCGGATGGGCCGCGGTCAGCCCGGTGTCGAAGCCGAGCTTCTCCTGCGTCTCCAGCTCGGCCGCCGTGGTGCCGCCCTGCTTGCAGCGTTCGATGAAGGCGGCGACCTCGGGCCGGTCGGCCAGGCCCTGCGCGATCGGATGATCCGCGGCGACCGCGACGAAGCTCGCGCCGAAGATCGTATCGGGGCGGGTGGAAAAGACCTCGACCGATCTGCCGTCGGACGTGGCGAAGCGGAAGGTCAGCCCCTGGCTCTTGCCGATCCAGTTTTCCTGCATCAGCTTGACCTTGTCGGGCCAGTCCTTGAGCTCGCCGAGCCCGTCGATCAGATCGTCGGCGAAGTCGGTGATCTTGAGGAACCACTGGCTGAGCTTCCGCTTCTCGACCAAGGCGCCGGAGCGCCAGCCGCGACCGTCGATCACCTGCTCGTTGGCGAGCACGGTCATGTCGACCGGGTCCCAGTTGACCGCCGATTCCTTGCGATAGACCAGGCCTCTCGCGAACATCGCCAGGAACAGCGCTTGTTCGTGCCCGTAATAGTCCGGTTCGCAGGTCGCCAGCTCGCGCGTCCAGTCGAGCGCGAAGCCGAGCCGCTTCAGCTGCGCCTTCATCGTCGCGATATTGGCGCGGGTCCAGGTGCCGGGGTGGACGCCCTTTTCCATCGCGGCATTCTCGGCCGGCATGCCGAACGCGTCCCAGCCCATCGGATGGAGCACTTCATAGCCTCGCATCCGCCGGAAGCGCGCGAGCACGTCGCCCATCGTATAGTTGCGGACATGGCCCATGTGGATGCGCCCCGACGGATAGGGGAACATCTCCAGCACATAGCTTTGCGGCTTGCCGCTATTGTCCCGGGCCGCAAAGGTGCGGCGCTCGTCCCAGATCGCCTGCCAGGCGGCGTCCGCCTTCAGGGCGTTGAAGCGCGTAGCCACGGTCGGCTGAACTCCAT
>JAEWJQ010000086.1 GCA_023386515.1 Pseudomonadota bacterium
GCACCTGCTCGGTCTGGTCGACGATCTGGTCGATCTCGCCGCGGTCGAGCGGCCCGATTTCGCGTTGACCGCGGAGCCGATCGACCTCGCCGACGTTGCACGCCGCGCCGCGGGACTGCTGTCGGTCAAGGCGGGCAATGCTGACGTCGCGATCGCGCGGCCGCTGGCGGACGCGTCGGTGCCGGCGCTGGGCGATTTCCGCCGCGCCCTGCAGATCCTGGTCAATCTGATCGGCAATGCCGTCCGCTATTCGCCGCCTGGCGGCGTCGTCACGGTCACCGCCGCGCGGGTCGGCGCGATGGCGGAAGCGGTGGTCGCGGATCAGGGCAAGGGCATCGCGCCCGACGATCAGGCGCGCATCTTCGAGAAGTTCGAGCGGGTCGACCCCGGCGAACCGGGCGGCAACGGCCTCGGCCTCTACATCGCACGGCGTCTGGCGCGGGCGATGGGCGGCGACCTGACGGTGGCAAGCTCGCCGGGCGAGGGGGCGACCTTCACCCTGACCCTGCCGGCCTGACGGCCGCTCAGCGCCGCGGCAGGCGGCGGGCGACCAGGATCAGCAACAGCCCCAGGACCGTGACCGCGCTGCCGCGGTCGGCCCAGATCCGCTGGTCGAGCATGAAGCTCGACTGCGGCCAATGGATGTATCCCAGTCCCTGGCCGATCCAGAGCGCACCGGTGAGCGCCAGCAGAGCGCCCACCGCCACCAGGATCGGCCGGAGACGGCGCATCAGCGCTGCGCCAGCGGAACGTAGCTGCGCTGCGTCGGGCCGGTGTAGAGCTGACGCGGGCGGCCGATCTTCTGGTCCGGATCGGTGATCATCTCGTTCCACTGCGCCACCCAGCCGACGGTGCGGGCAAGGGCGAACAGCACGGTGACCATCTCGGTCGGGAAGCCGATCGCCGACAGGATCACGCCCGAATAGAAGTCGACGTTCGGGAACAGCTTCTTTTCGATGAAATAATCGTCGTTGAGCGCCAGTTCCTCAAGCCGCAGCGCGGTTTCGAACAGCGGGTCGTTGACCTTGAGCGCGTCGAACACCTCGCGCACCGTCTTCTGCATCACGGTCGCGCGCGGATCGTAGTTCTTGTAGACGCGGTGGCCGAAGCCCATCAGGCGGAACGGATCGTTCTTGTCCTTGGCGCGGGCGATGAACTCGGGGATGCGCTCGGGCGTGCCGATCTCGCGCAGCATGTTGAGCGCCGCCTCGTTGGCGCCGCCATGTGCCGGGCCCCACAGGCAGGCGATGCCCGCCGCGATGCACGCGAACGGATTGGCGCCCGACGAACCGGCGAGGCGCACGGTCGAGGTCGAGGCGTTCTGCTCGTGATCGGCATGGAGGATGAAGATCCGGTCCATCGCCTTCTCGACCGCCGGGATCACCTCATAGGGCTCGGCCGGCACGCCGAACGTCATGCGCAGGAAGTTGCCCGTGTAGCTCAGCGAATTGTCCGGGTAGAGGAACGGCTGGCCGACGCTGTACTTGTGCGCCATCGCGGCGATCGTCGGGATCTTCGCGATCAGCCGGTGCGAGGCGATGGTGCGCTGCACCGGATCGTGGATGTCGGTCGAATCATGGTAGAAGGCCGACAGTGCGCCGACCACGCCGCACATGATCGCCATCGGGTGGGCATCACGACGAAAGCCGCGGAAGAAGGCGGCCAGCTGCTCGTGCACCATCGTGTGGCGGGTGATCGTGCCGGTGAAGGTGTCGAGTTCCTCGCCCGACGGCAGCTCGCCGTTGAGCAGCAGATAGGCGACCTCCATGAAGCTCGACTGTTCGGCCAGCTCGCCGATCGGATAGCCGCGGTGCAGCAGCACGCCCTCGTCGCCGTCGATATAGGTCAGCGCCGAGCGGCACGACGCGGTCGAGGTGAAGCCGGGATCGTAGGTGAAGGCGCCGGTCTGCGCGTAGAATTTGCGGATGTCGACCACGTCCGGGCCGACCGAACCCGACATGACCGGGTATTCGAACTGCTTGCCCTCCAGGGCGACTGTCGCGTTGTCGGTCATGTCACTGTCCTTCCTAATCAGACTGTCATCCGGTCCGCGATCCGGCCGAGGCTTTCCTCCTTGCCGAGAAGCGCGAGCACATCGAAGATGCCGGGCGAGGTCTTACGCCCGGTGAGCGCGGCGCGGAGCGGCTGGGCGACCTGGCCGAGCTTGACGCCCTGGCCGTCCGCCACCTGCCGTACCGCTGCTTCGATCGTGTCCTGATCCCACTGCTGCACTGCGTCAAGCGCCGTGTGCAACTGCGCAAGAAGTTGCGGGGCGGTGCCGCCGAGCAGGTCCGCGGCGGCCTGATCCAGGTCGAGTGGTCGGTGCGCGAACAGGAAGCGTGCGCCCTCCGCCAGTTCGTTGAGATTGGCGGCTCGCGCCTTCAGGAACGGCATCGCCTGCGTCAGCAGTGGCACCGTCGCCTCCCCATAGCCGCCGATGCCGGCGACCAAGGCGGCGAGCCGTGCATCGTCGGCCGCGCGGATATAATGGCCGTTGAGGTTCTCTAGCTTCTTGAGGTCGAAGCGCGACGGGCTCTTGCCGACGCCGTCGAGATCGAACCAGTCCACCGCCTGGTCGCGGCTGATGATCTCGTCATCGCCGTGACCCCAGCCCAGGCGCAGCAGATAATTGTCGAACGCCTCGGGCAGGATGCCCAGTTCGTCGCGATACGCCTCGATGCCGACCGCGCCGTGGCGCTTCGACAGCTTGGCACCGTCGGTGCCGTGGATCAGCGGGATATGGGCGTAGACCGGTTCCGGCCAGCCCATTGCGCGATAGATCGGCAGCTGGCGGAAGGCGTTGTTGAGGTGGTCGTCGCCGCGGATGACGTGCGTCACGCCCATGTCATGATCGTCGACGACCACGGCCAGCATATAAGTCGGTGTACCATCCGAACGCAGGAGGATGAGATCGTCGAGTTCGGCGTTCTGCACCGTCACCGATCCTTGGACGCGATCCTCGATCGTCGTCGCGCCTTCGCGCGGCGCGCGCAGCCGGACCACATAGGGCTCACCCTCCGGATAATCGGTCCGGTCGCGCCATGGCGAGCGGATACGCAGTGGCCGCTTCTCGGCCTGCGCCGCCTCGCGCTGCGCGGCGATCTCCTCCTGCGTCATGTAGCAGCGATAGGCATTGCCGCTCGCCACCATCTGATGCGCCACCTCCGCATGGCGATCCGCCCGCGCGAACTGGAAGACGGCGTCGCCGTCCCAGTCGATGCCAAGCCAGGTCAGGCCGGCGAGGATGGCATCGATCGCCGGCTGGGTGGAGCGGACGCGATCGGTATCCTCGATGCGCAGCAGGAAGGTACCGCCATGATGGCGTGCGAACAGCCAATTGAACAGCGCGGTGCGCGCGCCGCCCAGGTGCAGATAGCCGGTCGGCGAGGGCGCGAAACGGGTGACGACGGCCTTGCCCGTCGCTTCGAAAATGCCGTTTGCGTCGTGATCCGATGATGCGCCCAACCGCGCCTGCTCCTTACGGTTCGAGATGATGGCTGCCACAGCCGGGGCGGCCCCTAGCACGCGCCTTCCGCGCCTTCAAATCCCGCCGGCCGTCGCTGGCGCGGCGATATGGCCGCGGATCGAGCACTGGCTGGAGGCGGAACGCGACCAATTGCCGCTGTGGTTGCCGGTCGCGCTCGGCGGCGGCATCGCCGCCTGGTTCGTCCTGCCCGATCCACGGCACTGGATTGCCACCCTGAGCGCGCTCGCCGCCGTCGCGCTGGCGGCGCTCGCCGCAGGCCGTGGCGATCGGGCGAGCCGGGCGATCGGCGTCGGCGCCGCGGTGGCCATGCTCGGCCTAGGCC
>JAEWJQ010000185.1 GCA_023386515.1 Pseudomonadota bacterium
GCGCCGAGGCGGCGCTCGGCGCCAGATTCAACGTACGCGCCTTCCACGACGCGATCCTGTCGCTCGGCTCGGTCCCGGTGTCGGTGATCGACGCACGCACCGATCAGCTGATCCGCGACGGCGGCAAGGGGCCGTATCCGGAGGAGGAACGATGAGGCGGCTGCTCATACTGGCGGCGCTCGCCACGATGGGTCAGGCCGCGCCGGAGACGGTCACGCGGCCGGGCAATCCGATCCTGGCGGACGGACGCTATTATTCGACCGACCCGGCGCCGATCGTCGTCGGCGACACGCTCTACATCCTTGCCGGGCGCGACGAGGCGCCGGATGGCGTCAACGACTTCATCATGAACGAATGGCAATTGCTGTCGACCAAGGACCCGGCGTCCGGGCGCTGGCAGCATTACCCCGCCGTCGCCCGGCCTGAGGCGGTGTTCGCCTGGGCCGACAAGGGCCGCGCCTATGCCGGGCAGATCGTGCGCGGGCCGGACAACCGATTGTACCTCTACGCCCCGGTGATGCAGCGCGTGTCGGACGCGGAAGACAAGTTCGCGATCGGCGTCGCGGTGGCGGACGACGTGCGCGGCCCGTGGCGCGACGCGCATCCGGCGGGGCCGATCATCTCGCAAAACGTGCCCGTCGCCAACCGCATCCAGAACATCGACCCGACCGTGCTGGTCGAGGGACGCAAGGTGACGATCATCTGGGGCACGTTCGGCCAACTGCGCGGCATGACGCTGGCGCCCGATATGGTGACGCCGGCGGGGCCGGAGGTGACGCTGACCGGCGCCACCGGCTTCTTCGAGGCGCCGTGGCTGCTGCAGCGGCGCGGCACCTATTATCTGATCTATGCCGCCAATACCGCCGGGCCGGACAGCCCATGCACGCAGGCGGTCTATTATGCGTGTCAGGCCTATGCCTCGGCACCCTCGCCGCTGGGGCCGTGGACCTATCGCGGCGTGATCCTACCGCCGGTATCGTCGACCACCTCGCACGCCGGCGCGGCGGAGTTCAAAGGCCAATGGTATCTCGCCTATCATACCGCCGATGCGGTGGGCGGCGGCCATTTCCGCCGCTCCGTGGCGATCGACCGGATGGCGTGGGACGACAGCGTCAGCCCCGCCGCGATCCGCCCGGTGGTGCCGACCCGCGCGCCGCAGCCGGTGCGGCCGAGCCGCAACGTCGCGCCCGCCGCCCTGGCTTCCGCATCGAACCAGCCGGTGCCGGTGCAATTCTGGCTGGGCGCGTTGAACGACGGCAAGGTGCGCGCGGCGCCGCTGCCCCCCGACATGTGGGGCACGTGGAAGGGATCGGAGACGCCGAAACAGGCGTCGATCGCCTATCGCTGGCCAGCGCCGGTGACGCTGAACGCCAGCCGCATCCGCTTTTTCGCCGACCATCCCGCCGGCGCGACCGAGGGCGTCGCACCACCGGCCGCATGGCGTCTGGAATATTGGCGGGACGGTGGCTGGCGGGCGGTGCCCGGCAGCCGGCATGAGGCGGCCGGGCGCGACGGGTTCGAAACCGTCACCTTCCCGACGATTACCACCCGCTGCCTGCGTGTCGTCCTCGACGCCTCGTCCGACGCGAAGGGCAGCGCCGCCGTCGCGGTCGAAGAATGGGAGGCGCTGGCGCCGACGGCGCGTATCGTAGCGACCATACAGTCACCGGTGTCAACAACCCCTTGTGCAGCGCGATAAATAAACGTATACGATTTAGCGTAATTGGAAGGAATGCTGACATGACGGTGGCCTGGAAGGGCGTGTTTCCTGCGGTGACCACGCAGATTCGCGAAGACATGACGATCGACCTCGCCGATACGCAGCGCGTCGTCGACGACCTGATCCGCGATGGCGTCACCGGCGTGATCGCGCTCGGCACGGTCGGCGAGAACAACTCGCTCGATTACGACGAAAAGGTCACCGTGCTGTCGGCGATCGTCGAGGTGGTCGATGGCCGCGTGCCCGTGGTCACCGGCGTGTCGGAATATGACACGCGCCGCGCGGTGCGCTATGCACAGGCGGCGGAAAAGGCGGGCGCCGATGGCCTGATGCTGCTGCCGCCGATGGTCTATGTGCCCAAGGCACACGAGCTGGTGCACCATTTCAAGGGCGTCGCGGAGCAGACCGGCCTGCCGATCATGCTCTATAACAACCCGCCGGCGTACCGGACGGTGATCGATCAGGAGGTGCTCGCCGCGCTGGTCGATATGAAGAACATCGTCGCGGTCAAGGAAAGCGCGCCGGACACCCGTCGCTTTACCGATTTCCGCAATGCCTTCGGCGACCGCTACGTGCTGTTCGCGGGCCTCGACGACGTCGCGCTCGAGGGTCTCTACCTCGGCGCACAGGGCTGGGTGTCGGGCCTGACCAACGCCTTCCCGAAGGAGTCGGTCGAGCTGGTCCGCGCGTTCGAGCGTGGCGACCATGGCAAGGCGATGGAGATCTACCGCTGGTTCATGCCGCTGCTGCATCTCGATGCCGAGCATGACCTGGTCCAGTCGATCAAGCTTGCCGAGCAGGTGATGGGCCGCGGTTCGGAGCGCGTGCTGCCGCCGCGCTACGTGCTGGAAGGCGCGCGCCGGGCAGAGGTGATCGCGATGGTGGAGAAGGCCGCATCGACCCGGCCCAGCCTGGAGGCGACCGGGGTCGAGAAAATCGCCGCCTGATGCGCCACACCTTCTTCTGCATCGACGGCCATACCGCCGGTAACCCCGTCCGCCTGGTGGCGGGCGGGGCGCCGCTGCTGAAGGGCGCATCGATGTCGGAGCGGCGGCAGGACTTCCTGTCGCGTTTCGACTGGATCCGCACCGGGCTCTGTTTCGAACCGCGCGGTCACGACATGATGTCGGGCGGCTTCCTTTATCCGCCCACGACGCCCGACGCCGATATCGGCATCCTGTTCATCGAGACGAGCGGCTGCCTGCCGATGTGCGGGCACGGTACGATCGGCATGGTGACCTTCGGGCTGGAGCACGGGCTGATCCAGCCGGCGACGCCGGGGCGGCTGAAGGTCGAGGTGCCGGCGGGCGTCATCGACATCGCGTATGAGGTCGAGGGTGCGAAGGTGACCGCGGTGCGGATCACCAACGTCCCCGCCTATGTCGCGGCCAAGGGCGTCGAGGTCGACGTCGACGGCATCGGGCCGCTGAGCATCGATGTCGCCTATGGCGGCAATTATTACGCGATCATCGAGCCGCAGGGGCAGTACACCGGGCTCGACGCCATGGGCGCGAGCCGGCTGGTCGAACTGTCCGGCCGCATCCGTGAGGCGGTGCGCGCCAAGTGCGAGCCGGTGCATCCGCTCGACCCGACGATCCGCGGCGTCAGCCACATCCTGTGGGCGGACAAGCCGCGCAGCAATGACGCCGACGGTCGCAACGCGGTCTTCTACGGCGACAAGGCGATCGACCGCAGTCCCTGCGGCACCGGCACTTCGGCCCGCCTCGCGCATCTCGCCGACCGCGGCACGCTGAAGGTCGGCGACCGCTTCGTCCACGAAAGCTATATCGGCAGCCGCTTCATCGGCCGAGTCGAGGCGGAAACGACGCTCGGCGGCGCGCGGGGAATCGTGCCGTCGATCGAGGGATCGGCGGTCGCGACCGGCTTCAACACGATATGGATCGACCGCGCGGACATTTTCTGGGAGGGGTTCCAGGTGAAATGAGTCAGGCAACGCCTCACCGCAAAGCGGGAGGTGGCAGTCCGCAGGACTGACG
>JAEWJQ010000302.1 GCA_023386515.1 Pseudomonadota bacterium
CGCCATCGCATCGCGCGCGCCGGCCTCCGCTGCCGCGCCGATCCGTTCCGGCGTGATCGTCCCCGCACCACCGTGCAGGACCAGGCTCCAACCATCCGTCATGTCGTCGTTACCCTATGCGAAGGAAGGCGGCGCAGCCCGATCAGCGGTCGCAGGGGGCCGATCCGGCGGCCGATCAGATAGAAGGCCATCGATCCGACGATCGTCGCCACCACCAGAATGGCGCATTCCATGCCGCCCGCGAGCCCTGCCGGCATCAACCAGTAAGCGGTCAGCACGATGATCGTTTGATGGACGAGATAGCAGGGAAAGACCGCCTCCGTCAGCAGGCCGCGCCAGCGATGGTCGCGGTTCCAGCGCCGCTCGGCATGGCCGATCAGGGCGACGATCGCACCCCATTGCTGCACGGCATGCGCCGCGCCATAGGCCGGATAGAGCCAGCGCGGCGGATCGCCGTCCGGCTTCAGCTCGATCCCCAGGATGATCGCATAGGCCGCGATCGCGGCGCCGCCGGCCAGCCAGCGATAGCGGACGCAGGCCGCCAGCACCCGCGGCGCGGCGGCGAGTGCGAAGCCGAACAGGAAGGCGGGCAGGTAGATCATGTGCGCCATCGGATCGTGCAGCGGATCCTGCGTCTCATAGCCCATCGGAAACCACCAGGCATGGATGCAGACCAGCCAGGCACCGGGCAGGATCAGCAGCAGCGGCCCGCCGAACAGGCGATCGAACCGATCCTGCAGGCCCGGCCAGCGCGGCAGCGCGACGAGCAGCGCCAGCACGACGGTGTAGAGCCACAGATAGAGGACGAACCACAGATGGTTGAGCGCCGGCAGGCCGATCCCCGCCAGCCGCCCGAAGCGGAAATAGTCGTGACTCCAGAAGGTCCAGAAGCCGGCGCGATAGCCGTGCTGGGTGACCAGCTCGACCCAGGGCTGCGGCGGCACGATCACCGCGACGCCGAACGCCAGCGGCACGAGCAGCCGCCACGTCCGCTGGCGCAGGAAGCCGCCGGCACCGCTCGCCCGGCTGAGCAGCGCGCGGCTGGCATAGCCCGACACCACGAACAACAGGCTCAATCGCCAGGCATTGACCGCCAGCATCGGCAGCACCACCCAATCGGCACCATGCGGACTCTTGGCGTGGAAGCCCCAGGGCACGAACACCATGCCGACATGATAGACGATCAGGATCGCGAAGGCGGCGACGCGCAGCCAGTCGAGGCCGTAATGCCGAGGGATCGGCGATGTGGGGGAGGGGCGCGCCATGGCAGGGGTGCTTCCCTACAGCAGCGCCTTTGAACCGCAACCCGCGCGCTGTATATGGGGGGCATGTCAGTACGTCCGTGGCGCGACATCGTCCGCCGGCCGAGCCGCCAGATCATGGTCGGCAATGTCCCCGTCGGCGGCGATGCGCCGGTCACCGTGCAGACGATGACCAACACGCCCACGCCCGACATTCGCGGCACGGTGGACCAGATCCGCCGCTGCGAGGAGGCGGGCGTCGACATCATCCGCGTCTCCTGCCCGGACGTCGAATCGACCGCCGCGCTGAAGCAGATCGTCCGCGCGGCCCATGTGCCGATCGTCGCCGACATCCATTTCCACTATAAGCGCGCGCTGGAGGCGGCGGACGCCGGCGCGGCATGCCTGCGCATCAACCCCGGCAACATCGGCAGCAACGAACGCGTCGCCGAAGTGGTGCGCGCCGCCAAGGCGAACGGCTGCGCGATCCGCATCGGCGTCAACGCCGGCAGCCTCGAGAAGGACCTGCTGGAGAAATATGGCGAGCCCTGCCCCGACGCTTTGGTCGAAAGCGCGCTCGATCATATCAAGCTGCTCCAGGACCACGACTTCCACGAATATAAGGTGGCGGTGAAGGCGTCCGACGTGTTCCTCGCCGTCGCCGCCTATCAGGGGCTGGCGGAGGCGACCGACTGCCCGCTCCACCTTGGCATCACCGAAGCGGGCGGCCTGATCGGCGGCACCGTCAAATCGTCGATCGGCATCGGCAGCCTGCTCTGGTTCGGCAGCGGCGACACGATCCGCGTCTCGCTGTCGGCCGAGCCCGAGGAAGAGGTCCGCGTCGGCTTCGAGATCCTGAAGGCGCTCGGCATCCGCAACCGCGGCGTCCGCGTCGTCTCCTGTCCGTCGTGCGCGCGCCAGGGCTTCGACGTCATCCGCACCGTCCAGGCGCTGGAGGAGCGGCTGCAGCATATCCGCACGCCGATGAGCCTGTCCGTGCTCGGCTGCGTCGTCAACGGCCCCGGCGAGGCGCGCGAGACCGACATCGGCATCACCGGCGGCGGCAACGGCAAGCATATGGTCTATCTGTCGGGCGTCACCGACCATCATGTCCAGGACGCCGACATGATCGACCATATCGTCCGGCTGGTCGAGGCGAAGGCGGCGGAGATCGAGGCGGCGACGCCCGCGGCGGAGCCGGTGGCGGCGGAATGATCCTGACGCGCTCCGGTACCTGTGTTATAGGCCAGGTACTGGAGATCGACACATGACCTATCACGCCAAAGTAATTGCCGGCGGCAAGGTAGTGATTCCGGCCACCATTCGTCGCGACCTCGGCATCAAGGACGGCGATTCGCTGGTCGTCGACCGGACGGACGATGGCGGTGTGCGGTTGATGACCTTCGAACAGTCCGTACGCAACGCCAAGGCCAAAGCGCGCGCGATCTTCGGCGACGACTATACGGTCGACACGTTTCTCAAAGAACGCCGCGCCGACTGGGGCGAGGAATGACCGCAGTCGTCGACGCGTCAGCGATAATGGCGCTGATGCTCGGCGAGTCCGGCGCAGAATTAGTGGCGACCATCGTGCGCGGCAGCCTGATGTCTGCCGTCAACGTCTCCGAATGTTGCGCGCGTGGCGTCGAACGTGGCGCCAGTGCAGAGGCAGTGCTGTCGATCCTCGACGTTTACGAGATCACGACCGTCCCGTTCGATCTTCCTCTCGCCCTCAAGGCGGCGAGCTTGCGCGAGCCGACACGCGCGCTGGGCGCCTCGCTCGGTGACCGCGCGTGTCTCGCCCTGGCCATGGCACGCGCGCTGCCGGTCTATACCGGCGACAGGCGTCTGGCGGAAATCGATCCCTCCCTCGGCCTCGACATCCGGCTGATCCGGTGAATCGCCCCTCCTCCAGCCTGACCGCCTTCGGCGTCGCCGCGGGCGGGATCGCCGTCTATGCGGCGATGGATTCGATCATCAAGGGCCTGTCGATCGCCAGCGGCGCCTATAACGCAGTGATGTGGCGATCGTTCGCCGGCGTGGCGCTGATGCTGCCGGTGTTCCTGATCCGCCGCCGGCCGTGGCCCGCACCTGCCTCGCTGCGTCTGCATCTGGCGCGGGGCGGGGTCGCCGGCATCTCTGTGCTGCTGTTCTTCTGGGGGCTGGTCCGCGTGCCGATGGCGCAGGGCGTCGCGCTCACCTTCCTCGCACCGCTGATCGCGACGTTTCTCGCCGCCCTGACGCTCGGCGAACGCATCCGCCGCGCCGCGATCGGCGGGTCGCTGGTCGCCAGCCTCGGCGTGATCGTCATCGCGCTCGGCCAGGTCAGCGCCCGCGCATCGGAACAGGCGGTGCTCGGCAGCCTTGCCGTGGTCGCGGCCAGCGTCTTCTACGCGGGCAGCCTGATCCTGCTGCGCCGCCAGGCGCAGGTCGCCGATCCGCTGGAGGTGGCGCTGTTCACCAGCCTGGTGCTGAGCGGCCTGCTGCTGCTCGGCGCGCCCTGGTTCGGCGGCCTGCCCGCCGTTGGCCAACTGCCCGCGATCGTCGCCGCGGCGATCCTCGGTTCGGGTTCCGCGCTCGCCCTCGCCTGGGCCTATGCCCGCGCCGAGGCGCAGATGCTCGCGCCGGTCGAATATACCGCCTTCGTCTGGTCGGCGCTGTTCGGCTGGCTGGTCTTCGCCGAGCGCGTGTCGCTGTGGACGGTGGCGGGCGCCGTGCTGATCATCGCCGGCTGCCTGCTGGCGATCCGCCGTCCCTTTCCCGCTCCGCAAACGGAAGCCGCCGCATGATCCGACCCGCCACCCCCGCCGATATCGCGACCATCCTCGGCTTGGTGCGCGAACTCGCCGCCTTCGAGCGCGAGCCGGATGCGGTGGTCGCGACCGAGGCGGACCTGGCCGAGGCGCTGTTCGGCGACCGGCCGGCGGCGGAGGCGGTGATCGCCGAAGACGGCGGCGCGCCGCTCGGCTTCGCCCTGTTCTTCCACAATTTCTCGACCTGGACCGGCAAGCGCGGCCTGTATCTGGAGGATCTGTACGTCACGCCGGCCGCCCGCGGGCGCGGCGTCGGCACCGCGTTGCTGCGTCACCTTGCCGCCGTCGCGCTGGAACGCGGGTGCGGCCGCTTCGAATGGTCGGTGCTCGACTGGAATGCCGACGCCATCGCCTTCTACCGCGCGATGGGCGCGGTCGGCATGGACGAATGGACGATCCAGCGCGTCACGGGCGAAGCGCTGCAACGCCTCGCCCGCGGCTGATCCGACGCCGGCTCAGGCGCCGGTGTTGACCACCGGCTGCGTATCGCGCTCGCCGCACAGCACGACCATCAGATTCGCCACCAGGGTGGCACGCTGCCGGTCGTCGAACGCGACCACGCCGGTCTGCGCCAGTTGCTCGACCGCCAGGCGCACCATGCCGACCGCGCCTTCGACCAACGTCGCTCGCGCCGCGACCACCGCCTGCGCCTGCTGCCGGCGCAGCATCGCCCCGGCGATCTCCTGCGCATAGGCAAGGTGGGTGAAGCCGCATTCGTCGACGGTGATCCCCGCCACCGCCAGACGCTCGATCAGCTCGGCGCGCAGCGCGGCGCCGACCTGATCGTGGTTGGCGCGCAGCGTCACCTCCTGATGGACGTGGTCGTCATAGGGATAGCGCGAGCCGATCGCGCGGACGCCCGCCTCGATCTGCACCATGACGAAGTCGCGGAAATAATCGACGTCGAACAGCGCCTGGGCGGTGTCGACCACCCGCCAGACGACTTGGGCGGCGATTTCGATCGGATTGCCGCGCAGGTCGTTGACCTTGATCCGGTCGGAGATGACGTTGTTGGCGCGCAGCGAGATCTTGCGCCGGCTGGTCCACGGCCAGGTCCAGCGCAGTCCCGCCGCGCGATCAGTGCCGACATAGGTGCCGAACACCGTGATCGCGGCGGCATGGTTGGGCTGCAGGATATAGAAGCCCTTGGCCAGGAAAACGATGGCGCCGCCGCACAGCACCGGCAGCCACAGCAGGGGGGTCGCGGTATCGCCCTGCGTCCCGGCGATCGTCGCCGCGATCGCAATGGCGGCGAGCAGCGCCGCGCCGGCCAGCGCGACATAGCCACTGACACTCTGCGCGCACCGCTCGCGCGAACCCTCAAAGATCCCGTCGGTCATCGTGCCGCCCCCTGCCCTGCCCTTCCTTATAGGACGGCCGGGCGGGTGCGGCGCGCGACGCGATCCTATCCGACGACGACGGTCACGGCGCGGCGGTTCTGCGCCCAGCTCGATTCGTCGGAGCCGAGCGCCACCGGGCGCTCCTTGCCGTAGCTGATCGTGGTCAGGCGCGACGGGTCGATGCCCTTGGCGACCAGATAATTCTTGGCCGCATTGGCGCGGCGGTCGCCGAGCGCGAGATTGTATTCGCGGGTGCCACGCTCGTCGCAATGTCCCTCGATCGTCGCGCGGACATTGGGGTGGCTGGCGAGCCATTGCGCCTGCGTGTCGAGGATCGCACGCGCTTCCGGATCGATGTCATAGGTGTCGAGGCCGAACAGCACCGTGTTCGAGCTGACCGAGCGACGGAAGTCCGCGTCCGACCCCGGAACGACGGTGTTGCCATATTGGCCGTTGCCGTTCGACGGCGGCACCTGGTTGTTCAGGCCGCCGGTATTATCGACCGGCGGCGGCGGCAGCTGCTTGGGCTTGTGCGCGCAGGCGGCGAGCGACAGCACAGCCGCCGCGGTCATCAGGGTGGTGGAAAGCTTCGCCATCATCGTGTCTCCCATGGGGAACGGAAAAATCTTACGGCCGCAGCGGGCCCCAGGCCGGATCCGACCCGTCGAGCGGCGTCGGGATCTTGCGTTCGACCTGTCCGGTCAGGTCGACCATCCACAGGTCGGCCTTGCCCTGCCCGCCCTGGCTCGAGCGGAAGAAGGTGATCGCGCGGCCGTTCGGCGACCAGCTCGGCCCCTCGTCCTGCCAGGCGTTGGTGAGCAGTTTCTCGCCGCTGCCGTTCGGGCTCATGATGCCGATGCGGAACGCGCCGCCCAATTTGGTGAAGGCGATCAGGTCGCCGCGCGGGCTCCATACCGGCGTGCCGTAGCGGCCGCCGCCGAAGCTGATCCGCTGCTGGTTCGACCCGTCGGCGTTCATCACGTACAATTGCTGGCCGCCCGAACGGTCGCTCTCGAACACGATCTTCGATCCGTCGGGCGAATAGCTGCCGCCGGTGTCGATGCCGGGCGAAGTGGTCAGCCGCTGCGGGCTGCCGCCGCTCGCCGGCACGCGATAGATGTCGGTGTTGCCACCCTGCGCCATCGAGAACAGGATCCACCGCCCGTCGGGCGAGAAGCGCGGCGCGAAGGTCAGCGACACGTTCTGCACGATCCGCCGCGGCCGGCCCGAGCCGAGGTCGTAGACGTAGATCGCCGGCCGATTGTCCTCATAGCTCATGTAGACGATCGACTGCTGATTAGGAGCAAATCGAGGAGTCAGCACGATCGCCTGGCCGTTGGTCAGGAAGCGGTGGTTGGCGCCGTCCTGGTCCATGATCGCCAGCCGCTTGATCCTTTTGCCCTTCGGCCCCGTCTCCGAGACGTAGACGATGCGGCTGTCGAAATAGGGGCCCTCGCCGGTCAGCCGAGTGTAGACCATGTCGGCGCATTTGTGGCCCGCACGCCGCCAGTCGGACGGCGGCACGACGAAGCCCTGCCGGGTCAGCTCGACCTTGGAAAAGACGTCGTAGAGATAGCAGCCGACGGTCAGGTTGCCGTCGGCGCCGGCGCGGACGAAGCCCTGCACCAGCGCCTGTGCGCCGGTGCCGCCCCAATAGTCGAAGGCCGGCGCATTGACCTCCTGAAAGCCGACGGGGCGCAGCTTGCCGGGCGACAGCGGCGTGAACAGGCCCGAATTCTTCAGGTCGTTGGCGACGATGTCGGCGAGCTGGCGGCCCAGCGCGTCGGTCGGCCCGGCCGGCGTCTGCACCACC
>JAEWJQ010000376.1 GCA_023386515.1 Pseudomonadota bacterium
GTCGAGGGCGGCGCGACACGCGGCCGCTACAGCCTGATCGGCCTGGCGCCCGATCTCGTGATCCGCGCGCATGGTGACGCGGTCGAGATCAACCGCCACTGGGCGACCGATCGCACGGCGTTCGAGCCCTCGGCGTCCACGACGCTGGTCGCGCTCCGCGCCTTGATCGAGGAATGCCGCGGCGAAGTCCCGGCGGGATTGCCGCCGGCGCTCGCCTGTCTGGTCGGCTATTTCGGTTACGAGACGATCGGCTTGGTCGAGCGGCTGCCGCAACCCGCGGCCGACCCGCTCGGCCTGCCTGACATGCTGTTCGTGCGGCCGACGGTGATCCTCGTGTTCGACCGGCTGGCCGATACGCTCTTCCTCGTCGCACCCTTGTGGCCGGGTCAGGGCGACAGCGAAAAGATGATCGCAGACGCGCTGGACAGGCTCGATGATATCGACGCACGGCTGGCCCATACCCCCCTGCCCGCCCCGGTCCTCGACGAGCTAGCCGAGCCGGCCTACACGCCGGCGATCCCGCCCGCGCGCTACGAACAGATGGTGTTGCGGGCGCAGGACTATATCCGTGCAGGCGACATCTTTCAGGTCGTGCTGGCGCAGCGCTTCTCCGCCCCGTTCGCGCTGCCGCCGTTCGAACTGTACCGCAGCCTGCGGCGGATCAATCCGTCGCCCTTCCTCTACCATCTCGACCTGCCCGGCTTCGCGCTGATCGGCTCGAGCCCCGAGATCCTGGTGCGCGTACGCGACGGCGAGGTGACGATCCGCCCGATCGCCGGCACCCGCCCGCGCGGCCGCACCGGGGCGGAGGACGAGGCGAACCGCCAGAGCCTGCTCGCCGATCCGAAGGAACGCGCCGAGCATCTCATGCTGCTCGACCTGGGCCGCAACGATGTCGGCCGCAGCGCGGCGCCGGGTACCGTCCAGGTGACGGCGAGCTACGGCATCGAATTGTACAGCCATGTCATGCACATCGTTTCGAACGTCGTCGGCCGGCTGCATCCGGACCGCGATTCGATCGACGCGCTGTTCGCGGGCTTCCCGGCCGGCACCGTATCGGGCGCACCGAAAGTCCGCGCCTGCCAGATCATCGCCGAACTCGAACCTGAACGACGCGGCGCCTATGCCGGGGGTGTCGGCTATTTCTCCCCCGATGGGTCGATGGATTCCTGCATCGTGCTGCGCACGGCGGTGGTCAAGGACGGCATGATCCACGCCCAGGCCGGCGCGGGCATCGTCGCGGACAGCGTGCCCGACTCGGAGCAGCGCGAATGCGAGGCCAAGGCGGGCGCCATTCTCGCTGCCGCCCGCGAAGCCGTTCGCCGCGCAGGCGAAACGGGCTTCGGGCAGTGACGGACTGAGGCGGTCCGGCTAGGCCGTCCGGCTTAGGGAGCCACTTCGCCCGCGCGCCGTGCCTTCTCCTCCGCCAGCCACTGACGGTTGGTCGCGAGCGCACAGCCGCTCTGCCCGCCGGTGCCGACGACCGAGCAGGTGTCCGGCAGGCCGCCGGCGACGCGACTCACCTGATCCATCGTTTGGGTACGGTTGACCCAGCTCTGGTTCTGGGCGGGGATCGGCCCGCTGTCGCGGAATTCCTTGGGGATGCGATACGGTTGGTCGAGCGTCGAGCAGACGACGATCTCGGTGCTGCTGCTGCGCGGGCAACGCTCGCCCTGGCGCAGGGTCACGCTGCGCACCCGCTGCGGCGGCTGCCCGCTTTCCGCCTGCTCCGCAGAGCCCGGGGAACTGGCGGTCTGGGCGTCCGCGATGGCGGGCAAGGCGATCAGCGCGGCGATCAGCAACGGGCGGAACATCAATCGTCTCCTTTGCGCAAACCAACGTCCGGCACGGCTGTTCGGCTCCCGGCGCGTCACGCTTCCTTACGGGACCGCAGATTGCCGCAGGATTGCCGCGATGCAACACCGTTGCACGGGGCGAGGCATCGGCTATGGCGGGGCGATGATCCTCGTCGTCGACAATTACGACAGCTTTACCTGGAACCTCGTCCACTATCTGATGGAGTTGGGCGCAGAGGTCGAAGTGGTGCGCAACGATGCCATGTCCGCCGGTCAGGCGTTGAGCTCGGGTGCGCAGGCCTTCCTGATCTCGCCGGGACCGTGCACGCCGAACGAGGCGGGGGTCAGCCTCGACCTCGTCGCCGCCTGCGTGGAGGCGAAGAAGCCGCTGCTCGGCGTCTGCCTGGGCCATCAGGCGATCGGCCAGCATTTCGGCGGCCGCGTCGAACGGGGCGGCCTGATGCATGGCAAGACGTCGCCCGTGCTGCATGACGGCACCGGCCTGTTCGAGGGCCTGCCCTCGCCCTTCACCGCGACGCGCTACCACAGCCTGATCGTCAACGACGTGGCCGCGCCCTTGGTCGTCAACGCCCGTGCCGACGACGGCCATGTGATGGGCTTCCGCCATGAAGAGCTGCCGATCCATGGTGTCCAGTTCCATCCGGAAAGCATCGCCACCGAACATGGCCACGCGATGCTGGCCAATTTCCTGAAGAGCGCCGGCATCGCGACCAAGGCAACGGCGTGACCACCGTCGCACCGCTGCCCGATCCGTCGACGCCGCTGTCGCGCGAAAGTGCGCGCCAGGCATTCGCCGACATCCTCGACGGCCATGCCGATGACGAGGCGATCGGCGCCTTCCTGCTCGCCCTGTCCGATCGCGAGGAGACGAGTCTCGAGATCGCCGAAGCGGCACGCGCGCTGCGCGCACGGATGATCCCGATCGCTGCCCCCGCCGGCGCGATCGACGTCTGCGGCACCGGCGGCGACGGCCATCACACGCTCAACGTCTCCACCGCGGTGGCGCTGGTCGTGGCGGCCTGCGGCGTGCCGGTCGCCAAACATGGCAATCGCGCCGCCTCCTCCAAGGCGGGAGCGGCCGACACGCTCGAGGCGCTGGGCCTCGACCTCGACGTCGCCGGGGCCAGCGCAGAGGGCAGCCTTGCCGACCTCGGCATCGCCTTCCTCTTCGCCGCCAACCACCACCCGGCGATGAAGCGGATCGCGCCGATCAGGCGGCGGATCGGCAAGCGGACGATCTTCAATTTGATGGGCCCGCTCGCCAATCCGGCCCGCGTCACGCACCAGTTGCTCGGCATCGCGCGGCCCGATTACGCCGGCCTGTATGCAGAGGCGCTCGAAC
>JAEWJQ010000012.1 GCA_023386515.1 Pseudomonadota bacterium
GCGCCGAGCAGCGTGTCGCGCTCGGTCAGCCGGATCGCGGTCAGCGCGCCGCTGACGCCGCGCCAGCGGGTGTCGACGGCCAAAGTGGTGCGGGCATAGCCAGACCGTCGGTAGCCGGTGAGCCCGGCGATCAGCGGGTCGCGTCGGCCCAGCACGTCCCCGGTCTCGACGCCGGCGGTGACGCCGAAGGCCCCGAATTGCTGGCGCAGCGCGGTCGCCGATCGCGCCATGCTGTCGAAGCCGGCACCGCCCTGGCCCGCGACCAGAAAGGCGGGTTCGCCGCGCCCCGCCAGCTGCGCGGACAGCGTGCCGCCGCCTTGCGCGATGGCGAAACCGAAGCGGGTGTTGGCCCCCAGTTGCTGCGTCACCGTCGCCGCGATCGCCCGCGCGGTGTCGGCCTGCTGGACGCTGAGGTTCGTCCGCTGCAATGCGATCGCTCCGTCGCTCTGCGGTGCCAGCGTCATCGACACGGTGGTGCCGCCGACGTCCAGCGCGACGTTGCGCTGGCGCGTCGCCAGCGCGCCGGTCAGCGTCCGCTGCGGACCGGTGCGCTGCACGGTACGCGCCAGGTCGATCGCAAAGGCGCGCGCATAGCTGTCGAGGATCACCGCGCCGAGCGTGCCGACCTGCGCATCGCCCATCGGCGCGGACAGGGTGGCGTTGCTCATCACCGAGATCGCCTGTTTCGATCCCGCCAGCGCGGTGGTGCCGACCGGCTGGAACGCCTTGGTCAGGTCGAGCACGCCGTTGCCGTAGATGCTGTCGACCCCGGTCGCGCCGACATCACGCGCGGTGCGGAACAGCAGGTCGACGATCTGCGCGCCCGACAGATTGGGAAACGCCTGGGCGAGCAGGGCGATGGCGCCGGAGATCTGCGGCGCGGCGAAGGAGGTGCCGGACCAGAGATAGGCGGTGCCGCTCTGATCGGGCGCGCGCACGCGCTCGCCCACTGCCGACAGGTAATGCGCCGCGCCGGTGCCGGCCTTGTCGCTGAAGCTCGAAATCGCGTCGCTGGTGCCGACCGATCCGGCGATGATCACCAGATTGCGTGCTGCCGCGTTGGAGGCGACGGCGGTGAAGGGATCGGGATTGTCGCTGCCGTCATTGCCCGCGGCGATCACGATGATGATGCCCTGCGCGGTGGCGCGGCTGATCGCGTCGACCAGATTCTGCGGCATCGCCGATCCGCCGAGCGACATGTTGATCACCCGCGCACCGGCGACACGCGCGGCATCCACACCGCGTGCGATCGCATCGGTGGAGAATTTGCAGGGCGATTCGGTGCCCGTCGTCGTCGCGGTGCAGCTGCCCGGCGTATCGGCGCGCAGCACGGTGATCGTCGCATCGAAGGCGACGCCCAGCGTGCCCGTGTCGTTACGCCGTCCTGCCGCGGTAAAGGCCACCGCCGTGCCGTGTCCGCCCTGATCGGCAATGCTGCTATTGCCCGCCACGTCCTGCGACGCGGTGGAGATGCGGTTGCCGAATTCGGCGCTGCTGGTGTCGATGCCGCTGTCGATGATCGCCAGATTGACGCCAAGACCGGTCGCGCCGCGATTATAGGCTGCGAGTGCGTTCATCGACACCGCGCCGACGGTGGCGCGATATTCGCTGGTATCGTAATTGGTCGCCGCGCTCGGTGTCGGCGTCGGCGTGGGAGCGGGAGCGGGCGTCGGGGTTGGCGCGGGCGCCGGCACCGGCGTCGGCGTCGGCGTGGGGATCGAGACGCTCGGCGGGGTCGGCGTGCTGTTGACGCCGCCGCCACCACCGCCGCCGCAGGCGGACAGCAGCGCCGTTCCGCAACAGGCAGCCGACCGGAGCAGCTCAGAACGAACCTTCATTACGCGTACACCCCAGCTCCCCTGTCGTCGGCATATCACGGAGCGATCAGCCTTTACAGCGGGTTCATTATTCACGGCAGGAGCCGGTGGCTTGCCCCTGATGGCCGTGCCGCCTAGACGCCCGGCCATGCTCGCGCGGCTTGCCTTGATCGACACCTGGATCTTCGATCTGGACAATACGCTCTATCCGGCGCGCGCCGACCTGTTCGCGCGGATCGACGCGCGCATGACCGCCTATGTCGAGCGTCGGCTCGGCGTGGAGCCGCAAGAGGCGTGGCGCATCCAAAAGGACTATTTCCACCGCCACGGCACCACGCTGACCGGGCTGATGGCGGAGCATGGCGTCGACCCGCATGAGTTCCTCGCCGACGTCCACGACGTCGAGATGGACGTGCTGGAGAAGGACGCGCCGCTCGCCGCCGCGCTCGCCCGGCTACCCGGTCGCAAGCTGGTCTTCACCAACGGCGACAAACCCTATGCGCTGAAGGTGCTCGACCGACTGGGCCTCGGCGACAGCTTCGAGGCGATCCACGACATCCATGCCATGGATCTGGTGCCCAAGCCGCATCCCTCGGCCTATGCCGGGCTGTGCGCGGCGTTCGGCATCGACCCGCATCGAGCGCTGTTCGTCGAGGACATGGCGCGCAACCTGACGCCGGCGAAAGCGATCGGCATGACCACCGTCTGGGTCGACAACGGTTCCGAACAGGGGCCGGAGGCGGCCCGCGACCATATCGACTTCATCGTCCGCGACCTCGCGTCGTGGCTCAACCATATCTTGGAGGCAGCATGAGCCAGGAGCTCGCAACCGTCATCGACGCCGCGTGGGAGGATCGCGCCACCCTCAATTTCGACACGGTCGGCGACGTGCGGCTGGCGGTCGATCGGGCGCTGGCGTCGCTCGACGCCGGCACCGCCCGCGTCGCCGAGCCGGACGGCAGCCAAGGTACAGTGGGGGGCGGCTGGCGCGTCAATCAATGGCTGAAGAAGGCGGTGCTGCTCAGCTTTCGGCTCAACGACAACACGCTGATCGATAACGGACCGGGCGCGGGCCATTGGTTCGACAAGGTGCCGTCGAAATTCTCCGGCTGGAGCGAGGCGGAGTTCCGCGCCGCCGGCTTTCGCGCCGTGCCCGGCAGCGTCGTCCGTCGTGGTGCCTATGTCGCGCCGGGCGCGATCCTGATGCCGAGCTTCGTCAACATCGGTGCCTATGTCGGCGAAGGCACGATGGTCGACACCTGGGCGACGGTCGGCAGCTGCGCGCAGATCGGCAGGAACGTCCATCTGTCGGGCGGCGCCGGCATCGGCGGCGTACTGGAGCCGCTGCAGGCCGATCCCGTGATCATCGGCGACGGTGCGTTCATCGGCGCGCGCTCCGAGGTGGCGGAGGGCGTGCGTGTCGGCGAGGGCGCGGTGCTGTCGATGGGCGTCTATCTCGGCAAATCGACCAAGATCATCGATCGCGAAACGGGTGAAGTGTTCCGCGGTGAAGTGCCGCCCTATGCGGTCGTCGTCCCTGGTTCGACCCCGGCGGAGGGCGGCAAGCCCGGCCTCTATTGCGCGGTGATCGTCAAGCGCGTCGACGCGCAGACCCGCTGCAAGACCAGCATCAACGAATTGCTGCGCGACTGAGTAAGGCAGGTTCGAACCTTATCGCGACAGCGTCGTTACCCCTTCTGATC
>JAEWJQ010000051.1 GCA_023386515.1 Pseudomonadota bacterium
TGCGCGGTGATCGGCGTCGGGTAACGGTTCGGATTCTCCGCGGTGATAGTCTGCGGCAGCGTCTCGATCAGAAAATCCGGCGCCGGGTGCAGGAAGAATGGCATCGAATAGCGGGAGTGGCCGCGCCGTTCCGGTGCCGGATTGACCACCCGGTGCGTCGTCGACGGCAGCACGTGATTGGTCAGTCGCTGCAGCATGTCGCCGACATTGACCACCATCGCGCCCGCCGGCGGCTTGATCGCCAGCCACTGGCCGGAATGCCGGTCGAGCAGTTCCAGCCCGGCCTCTTCCGCGCCGAGCAGCAGCGTGATCAGGTTGATGTCCTCGTGCGCCCCGGCTCGCACGCCCTCGGCATCGACCGGGATCGGCGGATAATGGAGCAGGCGCAGCACCGAATTGCCGTCCGTCACCGCCCGATCGAACCAATTCTTCTCCAGCCCGAGGTGGAGCGCGATCGCCGATAGCAACCGGTCGCCGGCGCGATCGAAGGCGGCGAACAGTTCGACGAACGTGTCCTTGAAGCCTTCCGGGCGGGCGGGCCAGACGTTGGGCGCCATCTGTCCGGCGAAGCGATGCCCCTCCGGCAGCTCCCGGCCGACATGCCAGAATTCCTTGAGGTCGACGTGCTTGGCGTCCTTGGCGATCTCCATCTTGAACGGCGTGTAGCCGCGCGCGCCGCCGCCGCCCTCGACGAAGTACTGCCGCTTCTCGTCCTCGGGCAGCGCGAACAGCGCTTCGGTTTCCGCCCAGGCGCGGTCGATCAATTCCTGCGGCACGCCATGGTCGGCGACGATCGCAAAGCCGAACCGCTCGAATGAGCCACCGAAGGCGGCGGCGAAGGCCTGCGGATCACGGTCCAGCTCGGCGAGGCTGAGAACGGGCACGTCGGCGGTCGACGGGGCGGCGGCGGGCGTATCGAGCATGATCGTCAAATCCGTTTGTTACCGGACGATTATAGGGATGCGGGATGCCCGCGTCATGCCCCCGCAACATCGATTCGGCAGGATGATTCGCTTTGTCGCCACGGCAAACGAGAGCCGGAATGGGACAGGCGGCATGCCATTGTATAACGTTTCGCCGCACCGCACTCCCGTTTGAGCGCGCCGGCCGGGCGTCAGACTTGTGGCGGCGGGACGATTGTGGCCAGAGACTGTGCGTCTGACGCGGGTGGGGCTGCGTGGCACGACGATCACCGATGCCGGGTCCGGTCAGGGCGGACGCGGCGCTTCTGCTTGGGGTCCGATGAACAAGTTTGCCCGTTCCGCCGTCGCTTTGGGTGCGCGCGCCCGCTCTTTCTTCATCACGCGCGATGTGATGTTCCACGATGGCCGCGCGCTGCGCCGCTTCAGCGTCTCCGGTCGGACGCAGGCGGTGATCGCCGCATTCGGTGCGATGACGGTCAGCCTGTCGGGCTATGGCGCGGCCCACGCCGCCTATCGCACCGCGACGGTGACCGGGGTCGTGGCGCCGACGCCCGCCGGCCAGAAGATGGAGCAGATGCAGCGCCAGATCGGCGCGATGAAGGCGCAGGTCACCACCATCCAGCATCTCGCCCAGGAACATGCGCAACGGGTCGAACAGCGCCAGGCGCTGCTCACCGCCGTGCTGACCGGCAAGGGCGACGAACAGAAGCTGGCGATGGCGACGCTCGCCGTCGAGCAGGCGCCGAACCGCACCGCCGCCGCCGTCGTCGATCCGCTGCTGAAGGTCGAGGCGCGCCAGGCGCAGCTTGCCGGGCTGGCGCAGAAGCTGGTCGACCGCAAGCTTGCCCAGACCAATGCGACGCTGCGCAAGCTGGGCGTCGCCAATCGCATCTCCGCCAAGCCGGTCGCGATGGGCGGTCCGCTGATCGACGCCAACAGCGCCGAGGCGCAGGCCGATCTAAAGGCGGACGCGCAGTTCCGCACCCTGTTCCAGAGCTGGAAGAAGCTCGACACGCTGCAGCAGGGCGCGATCGCGATCCCCTCGGTGCAGCCGGTCCAGCATCTGCAGTTCACCAGCAATTTCGGTATCCGTTCCGACCCGTTCCGCGGCACCGCCGCGATGCATGCCGGCGTCGACATTCCCGGTCCGGTCGGCACGCCGATCTATGCCACCGCCGACGGCATCGTCGCCCATGCCGCACGCCAGGGTGGCTATGGCAACATGGTCGAGATCAACCATGGCAAGGGCATCGCCACGCGCTACGGCCATCTGTCGAAGATCCTCGTTACCGACGGCAGCCGGGTGACCCGCGGCCAGTTGATCGCGCTGATGGGTTCGACCGGCCGTTCCACCGGCCCGCATCTCCATTATGAGGTCCGCATCGACGGTCATGCGGTCAATCCGGTGCCGTTCCTGACCACGGCCGACTATCTGCTCGCCGCGCAGGACCGCAGCGTCCATGTCGTGCCCGTCACCACCGACGGTCCCGCTGCGCAGGACTGAATTCGGGTACGAACGCGATCGGATTAGCGAATCAGGGTTGGGCGGGGGCGAACCCCGCCCTTTCTCGTTCTGGCGGGCCGGACGTCGAAACCGCTGTCGTACAAGCGGCGGAGGAGCTAGCGTTCCGGAGCTCTTTCTCAACGCTGCGTAACGAAATGTCTTAGCCAGTATCGACCGCGCAACGTTCAGGCGACAAGAGTGTCAAGACTCGTGGGACCTGCCACCGCCGGTTGCCGCCCCCACCCGAAGCGCCTATCTCCCGGCCATGGCCACGCTCGCTGCCGACATCGCCCTCACCCCTGCCGCTGCCGCGCGCGTCGCCGCGATCGCCGCGCGCCAGGGGAAGCCTGCCATCCTGCGCCTGTCAGTAGAGGGCGGCGGCTGTTCGGGATTCCAGTACAAATTCGGCCTCGCCGACGCGCCCGCCGGCGACGACACGGTCGCCACGACGGATGATGCGACGCTGGTGGTCGACAGCATCAGCCTCGATCTCGTCCGCGGGGCGCAGGTCGACTATGTCGAATCGCTCGGCGGCGCCGCCTTCCGCGTCGAGAATCCCAACGCGTCCTCGGGCTGCGGCTGCGGCTCCAGCTTCGCGGTCTGACGGGTGAAGCTCGTCACCTATAACGTCAACGGCATCAAGGCGCGGTTGCCACGCCTGCTCGAATATCTCGAGGAGCAGCAGCCGGACGTCGTCTGCCTGCAGGAACTCAAGACGACCGACGAGACCTTCCCCGCGCAGGAGATTGCCGATGCCGGCTATGGCGCGATCTGGCACGGGCAGAAGGGGTTCAACGGCGTCGCCGTCCTCGCGCGCGGCCAGCAGCCGGTCGAGCGCCAGCGCGGCCTTGCCGGCGAGCCGGAGGACGAGCACAGCCGCTATCTCGAATGCGAGGTCGACGGCCTGGTCGTGGCCTCCATCTACCTGCCCAATGGCAATCCGCAGCCGGGGCCCAAGTTCGACTATAAGCTGCGCTGGATGGACCGGCTCGCCGCCCGCGCGCAGGCGCTGCTCGACGAAGAAGTGCCGTCCGTGCTGATGGGCGACTATAACGTCATCCCCAACGACGACGACACCTTCTCCGTCCGCGCGAGGGCCGACGACGCGTTGATGCAGCCGGAAAGCCGGCAGGCCTATCGCCGCCTGCTCACGCAGGGCTGGACCGACGCTTTGCGCACCCGCCAGCCCAAGGGCGGGGTGTGGACCTTCTGGGACTATCAGGCCGGCGCCTGGCAGCGCGACGCGGGGTTCCGCATCGACCATCTGCTGCTCAGCCCGATGACCGCCGACCGGCTGCTCGATGCCGGCGTCGACAAGGACTATCGCGGTCGCGAGAAGGCGAGCGACCACGCCCCGACCTGGGTGCGGTTGAAGTAGTTCCGGAAGGCCCCATCCCGTCATCCCCGCGGAGGCGGGGATCCAGACGCGCTGGCGTCAGTGAAGGCTACGATACCTCAGCGTCTCCGGGAATGACCAAATTTGCGGCTCACAACGCCGCCTGATACGCCGCCAGTCCCCGCTCCAGATCGGCGATCAGGTCCGCCGGGTCTTCCAGCCCGATTTGCAACCGCACCACCGGCCCCGGAAATTCCCGCCGCGCCACGCTGCGGATGCGTGCCACGTCGACCGGTGTCGCCAGGCTCTCGAATCCGCCCCAGCTATAGCCGATGCCGAACAGGTCGAGCGTGTCGATCAACGCCGCCCGCGCCGCTTCGCCGCCCTCGCGCAGTACGAAGGCGAACAGCCCACTCGATCCCTTGAAGTCGCGCTTCCACACGTCGTGGCCGGGGCAGGAGGGCAGGGCCGGGTGCAGCACCTCCGCCACCTCCGGCCGGTTGGCCAGCCAATGGGCGATCTGCAGTGCGGATTGCTGATGCTGCGCCAGCCGCACGGCCATGGTGCGCAGGCCGCGGCTGCCTAGCCACGCATCGTCGGGACTGGTCACCTGACCGAGCTGGTGGCTCACGTCGCGCAGGGCGGCGAAGCGGCCTTGCGCTGCGGTCACCGACCCCATCATCACGTCGGAATGCCCGACGACATATTTGGTCGCGGCCAGGATCGTATAGTCGATGCCCTGTGCGATCGCCGGGAAGAACAGCGGCGTCGCCCAAGTGTTGTCGAGCAGCGTCGCAACCCCCCGTGCCTTGGCGGCGGCGACGATCGCCGGCACGTCCTGCACCTCGAAGGTCAGGCTGCCCGGGCTCTCGAGAAAGATCGCGCGGGTCCGCTCGCCGATCAGGTTCGCGATGCCGGCGCCGATCAGCGGATCGTAGAAGCGCGTCGTGATCCCGAACCGCTTGAGGAAGCCGTTGGCGAGGCTGCGCGTCGGTTCATAGGCGCTGTCGACCAGCAGCAGCTCGTCCCCCGGCGACAGCACCGCGAGCAGGGCCGCCGCCACCGCCGCGACGCCGGACGGATAGAGGAAGGTCCCCTCCGCCCCCGGCTCCAGGCTGGTCAGCGCATCCGCGAGGCTCCACTGCGTCGGCGTGCCGCGCCGGCCATAATAGAGTCGGTGATGCGTGTCGCGCCCCGCCATGGCGCGCAGATCCGCCATCGAGTCATAGAGGATCGTCGATGCGCGCCACACCGGCGGGTTGACGATGCCCTGGGTCCATTCGGTCCGGCGCCCGGCCTGGACGACGCGCGTGGCGTCGCCGGCCGGACGATTGTCGTTGTCGTCGTCGGTCAAGGTCTCAAGCGGCTCCCATCGCCTTCGGAGTGGAACGGTCGGCGCCCCATTCCGACCAGCTACCATCATAGATCGGCATGTCTCGGCCGAGCAGATGCGCGCCGAAGGCGAGCACCGCGGCGGTGATCCCGGACCCGCAGGTCGCGACCATCGGCCGGTCGAGATCGACACCCGCGTCCTCGAAGGCGCGGCGCAGCGTCTCGCCCTGCTTCCACGTCCCGTCGGCGTTGAACAGCTGCCCCTGCGGTAGATTCTTCGAACCTGGGATGTGCCCGGCGTGGGTCGCGGGGCGCGGGTCCGGCTCCTCGCCGGTGAAACGCGCGGCCGAGCGGGCGTCGACCACCTGTTCCGCGCCGCTGTCGACGTTCGCCTTCATATGGTCGAGCGTGCGCACCGGCTTGCTGTCCGCCCAAACGGTGAAGTGGCGATGGCGCTGCGTTTCCTTGCCGGTGGCGACCTCGCGCCCCTCCGCCTGCCATTTGCCGAGGCCGCCGTCGAGGATCGCGACGTCGTGCGCGCCGAAGGTGCGCAGCATCCACCACGCCCGCGCCGCCGTATGATGCGGCGAATTGTCGTAGAGGACGATGCGGCTGCCATCGCCCAGCCCCAGGCTCTGCATGCGGCTGGCGAACTTCTCCGCGCTGGGCAGCATCATCGGCAGGTCGCTGTCGGTGTCCCGCAGCTCGCCGAGGTTCATGAACACGGCGCCGGGGATGTGCGCCGACTCATATTCCGCCACCGCGTCGCGCGGCGCTTCGCCCGGAAAATTGGCAAAGTAGGTGGCGTCGACGATACGAAGGTCGCTCGCCCCCATTTCGTCGGCCAGCCATTGCGTGGTCACCAACGCGTCCATTGCTCTCTCCATCATTAGCGTCGGGCAAAACGCCTGGGGAGGAGGCCCGCACGACGTTAGTAAACCGCGTCGCCGCTCGCGTCGAGAGTGGTCAGAAAGCGCGCCGCCTGCTCGCGCGTCGCCGTGCGGGCCGCGTCGGACATGCGGTGCCAGGTGCGATACGGCATCCGCATGCGCGGATTGTCGCCGAGCCTGTCCTCGTGCCGGGCGATGAAGTCCCAATAGAGCGCGTTGAACGGGCAGGCATTGTCGCCGACGCGCTGTTTGACATCATAGCGGCAGTGGCCGCAGTAATCCGACATCCGATCGATGTAGGCGCCCGACGAGACATAGGGTTTGGTGCCGACCAGGCCGCCGTCGCCGAACTGGCTCATGCCCAGCGTATTGGGCAGCTCGACCCATTCATAGGCGTCGAGATAGACCTCCAGATACCAGCGGTGGACCTCTGCTGGATCGGCGCCGATCAGCAGGGCGAAGTTGCCGGTCACCATCAGCCGCTGGATATGGTGGGCATGCGCGGTGGCCAGCGTCTGGCCGATCGCTTCCTTCAGGCAGTGCATGTCCGTGTCGCCGGTCCAGTACCAGCCGGGAAGGGCGCGCCGATGGTCGAGGAAGTTGCGGTCGACATAGTCCGGGCCTTCGCGCCAATAGATGCCGCGCATGAACTCGCGCCAGCCGATGATCTGGCGTATATAGCCCTCTACCGCGTTGAGCGGCGCCCGGCCCGCGCGATACTCCGCCTCGGCGCGGCGGCACAGATCGAGCGGATCGAGCAGGCCGGAATTGATGTAGGGCGACAGGATCGAATGCCACAAATGGCGTTCGCCGGTCAGCATCGCGTCCTCGTAATCGCCGAAGCCGGGCAACGCCTGTGCGAAGAAATGGTCCGCCTGCGCCTCCGCATCGGCCGCCGTGACGGCCCAGGCGAAGCCATCGAGGCTGCCGGGATGGTTGCCGAAGCGGAGCGCGACCAGATCGGTCACCTCGCGCGTCACGGCGTCGGGCGCGAACGCCAGCGCCTTTGGTACGAACAGCCCCCCGGACGCCGGCTTGCGATTGTCCTTGTCGAAGTTCCAGCGGTCGCCGACCGGCTTCCCGCCGTCCATCAGCAGCCCGGTCTTGCGGCGCATCTCGCGATAGAAATATTCCATCGTCAGCTGGCTGCGCCCGTCGGCCCAGCGTTCGAATTCGGCATGGCTGCACAGGAAGCGATCATCGATGCGGATGTCGACCGGCAGGCCGAACAGGGTCTGCCAGCCGTCGAGCATCGCCGCGACGCGCCATTCGCCGGCTTCGGTGACGACGATGCGGTCCGGCTGGTGACGGGCGATCGCGCGGGCCAGTTCGCCGGTGAAGCTGCCGGCATTGTCGGGATCGTCGAGCCGGACATAGTCGACGGCC
>JAEWJQ010000078.1 GCA_023386515.1 Pseudomonadota bacterium
GAACGGCACGTTCACCAGAAAGATCGATCGCCAGCCGAATGCGCCGGCCAGCAGCCCGCCGACGGCGGGACCGATGGCGAGGCCCGCGCCGTTGATCCCGAACAGCAGCCCGATCGCCTGCCCGCGCTCGGCCTCCGGAAACGCGTCCGCTACGGTGCTGGCCGATGTGGTATAGAGGATCGCGCACGCCGCGCCCTGAATCGCCCGCGCGGCGAGCAGCCAGCCGATCGATCCCGCCGCACCGGCGAGGATCGAACCGGCCCCGAACGCGGCCAGGCCGATGAAGAGCAGCCGTCGTCGCCCGAACAGGTCCGCCATTCGCCCCGCCAGGATCAACGACGCCGACAGCGCGAGCAGAAACGCATTGACCACCGCCTGCAGCGCCCAAATCGGTGGATGCAGCGCCGTCTGAAGCAGCGGTAGCGCCGTGTTGACGATCGTAAAATCGATACAGCCGAGAAAGCTGGGTATCGCCACCCCGGCGAGCACCAGCCATTTACGGCGCTCGGCGCTGGCCCGATCGTCGCCGAGCGTGTCCGGCACGCTGCTCACTTCGCCGCCCCCTGCCGCAACGCCCCGGATTCGGCCGATGTCGGCAGCTCGAACGCGGCCGCACGCTTCTTGAACTTCATCGGCAGCCACTGTGCCTTGTTCGGTCGCGTGGGCGCGACGAAGAGCGCCCGTGTGTAGGCCATCGCCGGCGTCATCCGCTGCGGGTAGAGAATATAGTCATAGCCCTCTTGCGCCCACAGCGGCCTGATGACCGGCGCTTCCTCGAGGATATAGCGTCGGCACTGATCGGCGGCGGCAGCCCGGTCGACGGGCTCACCGCGGGCGGCGACGCGTTCGAGGAAGATGTCGATCGTGGCCTCGATCGCCGCGCGATAGCCGTGATCCTGCCGATAGGCAGTGTCGACCTGCTCCCGCAGCCCGGCATATCGATCATCGCCGATATATTCGTCCCAGGTCGCGATCGTCGTCGGCACCGCGATGCGATCGAGAATGTCGCGATTGCGGGCGAGCCACTCACGCCCGGCACGCGCCGCCGTGGCATGCCGCGCGACCATATCGCCATGGGCAATGTTGTGTCTCTGCAAGGTATCGCCGATACCGACCGTGCAGGCGCCGAACCCGCGGCGGTTGATCAGATCGACCGCCGCCGCGAGGCGCGCGCCTTCATGATAATCGCGTCCCACGCTGATCGCGAGCAGGCAGGACGTTCCGGCAAGCGGCAGATCGCTGCCCTCGAACGACGCCTTGTACGAGGCATGCTCCATCGTGCTCAGCTCCAATAGGCAAGAGGTGCGACGGAATCGGTCTTGCCGAGGAACAGGCCGAGCGTGACGCGCGGCTCATCCTCCACGGGTCGAACCGCGTGGATGAAGCGCGGATTGAGGATGAAGAGATCGCCCGCCGCAGGCTTCACGACGATGTCGGCCGGCGGCAGGCGGTCGCGGTCGATGCCGTAAGTGCGGTCCCCGCGCAGCGCTGTGTATTCGTCTTCTCTCGGGCGATGATTCCAAATCTCCAACTCGCCGCCTTGCCTGGGCACGCGCAGATAGACGTTGCACGATAGCTGCCCGGTCAGCGCGAAGTCCGAACGACCGCCGAGATTGCGCTCCAGCCGATCGGTATGAGGCTCGAGATCGACTCCTGGCTGTTGCACGCGGCAGATCCCCGCGGCGAACGGTCGCCCGTCGATCCGGAGCAGGTTCGCGCCCGCGGGCCAGCATTCCTCGACCAGCGCCCGAAGTTCGTCGATCGGCGATGGATAGGGTCGGAACAGCTGCCGGACTTGCGCGATGTGCGCCAGCGCATTGGCATGATAGGCGTCGCGCCGTGCTTCGCTGTCGACTTCGACGAATGCCTCGCCGATCCGCTTGAACTGTTCGCCGCCGTTGAAGCTGCCCGCGGGCGTGGCCCGGATGCGATCGATCGACGCCGCGATCCATTCGGCCGACGCGAAACCCGGCACGACGATCAACGCGGCATCGCCACGAAATAAACTTAGAAGGTCTTGATGTTGTAGGCTTTCCCTTGACCGGTACCAAAGTCGTTCCCGACCCGCATCTCGGTCGACCACTGCTGCCCGTGCGGCCATGGCAAGTTCTCCACCGTCAACATCCGTCTATTCGATAGGATATTGACTTGGCGCGGTACGAACGCAAAGTTTTCGCTGCCTCGTAGACTAAAGGTGGACGATAGTTTTACATGGGCACACTAAATGATCCCTTGCGCGGTCTGCATATTTTCGTGGTCGCGGCGCAGTCGGACAGCTTCGCCCAAGCGGGCGAACGGATCGGGCTCACCAAGTCGGCGATCGGCAAGGCGATCGGCAAGCTGGAAGACCGGCTCGGCGTACGGCTGTTTCACCGCAATCCGCGTGTCATCAGCCTGACCGACGAGGGACGCTGTCTGCTGGATCAATGCCAGCATTTGCTGGAGGAGCTGCGCGCGACGGAAGCGATGCTGACCGGGCGGACGGCCGGACCCATCGATCGCCTCCGCATCGATCTTCCCGAAATGCTGGGTCGTGAGCGCATCATGCCGATCCTGCTCGGCACGATGGAGCGCCATGCGGGGCTGACGCTGGAGATCAGCTTCAACAATCGTCGCATCGATCTGATCGAGGAGGGTGTCGGCCTCGCCGTTCGCCTCGGCGAACTGGAGGATAGCACGACGCTGGCCTTTCGGCCGATCTGCCAGCAGCACACCATCCTATG
Organism: Pseudomonadota bacterium; assembly: GCA_023386515.1. The sequence continues at coordinate 2,724 of JAEWJQ010000078.1, forward strand.
CGCCGCTCCCAGCTATCTGGCGCGCGCGGGGATGCCCGAGACTTTGGCTGCGCTGGAGGCGCATGACGGCATCATCGAAGTGCGACACAAGCGTCCACTGCCATGGCGCTTGCGAGACGCTGACGGCGAATGGCGGACCCTGCGCCCGTCCGGGCGGCTGACCTTGAGCGATGCCTCCAGCGTCCTTCAGGCCGCGCTGCGTGGCTACGGCGTGGCGCTGGTTCCCGACTGGGCGGCGGCCGAGCATATCCACAACCGCAGTCTGAACCGTATCCTGCCGCGGATCGCCACGCCGGTGTTGCAGGTATCGGTGGTCTGGCCGCAAACACGCTGGCTCTCGACACGACATCGCGTCGTGATCGACGCGCTCCGCACCGAATTGCATATCTGAGCGGTCTTCGCGCCACTTTTCCTTTTGACGTTCGATTCAGGGATCGAGAGAGCCAGATGATGCCGGCGAAACGGGTGGCAGAGCTTAGCCTGTCGTTCCTGACACGCCCGATCACCACCTCCGCCAACGGGATTGTGAGCGGCCGGCCTATCTTTTCGGCAAGGCGGCGTCGTCCCGTTGCTTGGCAAGCGGCGTTCTAGACAGACCGCTGGCCATCCCCGGGCGAACCTCGGACGGCGGATGGCGGCTGGCGGTGTGGAGGTTGAGCGCGGTCGGCCCGTCCCAGGAGGGAAGGTTTCTGCGCGGGTTGGCGCGGGGTCCACAAA
>JAEWJQ010000122.1 GCA_023386515.1 Pseudomonadota bacterium
CGGTGCGGTAGCTCTGGAACAGCGTGGTGCCGTACCACAGGGCGACCAGCACCAGCACCGCCACCGCGACGCCGGCCGCGATCACCGCGACGCCGCGCGACGGCACGCGCGCCGGATCGGCGGTTTCATAGGGCACATATTCGGGCTGGCGCGGCCCGAGCCGGTCGAGCTCGCCGCGCACGTCCTGTGCCACCGCCACCTCGTCCAGCCCAACCGCCCGTGCATAGGCCTTGGAAAAGCCCATCGCATAGGTCGGTGCCGGCAGCGCGCCGTAATTGCCGGTTTCCAGCGCCTCGAGATGCCGTTGCGGCACGCGCGTCCGGCCCGCAATCTCCGCGAGGCTGAGCCCGCGGGCCTCGCGCGCCACGCGCAACCGTCCACCCGCCGTCATCGGCGTCGCAGAGTTGGCATCAGGCTGGCCGCGATCGACCTCGTCCATTCTCATCTCCAAGGGAGTGACGGTCTTCCAGGCCGCCGCTGACGGGGGCGACATTCCCAGAGGGCCAGCGGCATGTCAACGCGCTCGGCCCCCGCTTCGGCGGACGATCAGGCCAGATCAACGCCGTTTGCCGCCGCCCATCCGGCCAATGCACCGCGCATGTCGCGCGGCGGGCGCGCCAGCAATTCCTCGACGAAGCCGGCGATCGCCGCGCGATCGAGGCTGCGCACCATCGCCTTGATCGGCCCGACCGCGGCCGGGGTGATCGACAGCCGGTCGATGCCGAGGCCGATCAGCGCCATCGCCTCGAGCGGCCGGCCGCCCATTTCGCCGCACACCGCCAGCGTCACCCCCGCGTCGCGCACCGGCACCAACACGCGCTTCAGGAAGCGCAGGATGGACGGGCTCAGCCAATCGTAGCGCTCGGCCAGTTTGGGGTTGGCGCGATCGGCGGCGAACAGGAATTGCGTCAGGTCGTTGGTGCCGACCGACAGGAAGTCGATCTCCGGCAGGAGCAGGTCGAGCTGCTCAGCGAGCGCCGGCACCTCCAGCATCGCGCCATAGCGGATCTCGATCGGCGGCCGGCGGCCGCGCCCGGCCAGCCAGGCCCGCTGCGCCTCGAACAGCGCCTTGGCCTCGCCGAACTCCCACGCCTCGCTGACCCTCGGGAACATGACGTTGAGCGTCCGCCCCGCCGCCGCCTCGATCAGCGCCCGCGCCTGCGCCTTCATCAGGCCTTCGCGTTCCAGCGCGAGCCGCAGCGCGCGCCAGCCCATCGCCGGATTCTCTTCGTCGCCGTCGGCATGCTGCAGATAGGGCAGCGCCTTGTCGCCGCCGATGTCGACGGTGCGGAACACCACCGGCCGGTCGCCCGCGGCATCCAGCACCTCGCGATACAGGCGCTGCTGGCGCTCGCGCTGCGGCAGGGTGGCGGACACCAGGAACTGGAATTCGGTGCGGAACAGGCCGATGCCGTCGGCGCCGGTCACGTCGAGCGCGGCGGCATCGTCGCGCAGCCCGGCATTGACCATGACCGTGATGCGATGCCCGTCGCGCGTCGTCGGCGGCACGTCGCGCAGGGCGGCAAAGGCGGCGCGCCGCTTCTGCCGCAGGGTCAGCTTCGCCTCGAACGCCTCTTCCATCGCCGCCGATGGGCGCGCGAAGACATTGCCGGCGACTGAATCGAGCAGCAGCAGGTCGCCTTCTGCGATGAGCCGACGCACGTCGCGCACCCGGCCGAGTACCGGCACGCCCATCGCCCGCGCGACGATGGTGACGTGAGCGGTCAGCGAACCTTCCTCCAGCACCACACCCTTCAGCCGGCGCTTGTCATATTCCAGCAGTTCGGCCGGGCCGAGATTGCGCGCGATCAGGATCGCGTCCTGACGCAGGCCGAGCTGGGCGGCCGTGCCCATCTGCCCCGACACGATGCGCAGCAACCGGTTGGACAGATCCTCCAGATCGTGCATCCGGTCGGCGAGCAGCGGGTCGTCGATCTGCCGCATCCGCTGGCGGGTGCGCTGCTGGACGCGCTCGATCGCCGCCTCCGCGGTCAGCCCGGAATCAATCGCCTCGTTGATCCGCCGCGCCCAGCCCTCGTCATAGGCGAACATCTTGTAGGTCTCGAGCACCTCCTTGTGCTCGCCGTCGACGCCGAACTCCGCCTCGCGCGTCATCCGGTCGATCTGCTCGCGCATCTTGTCGAACGCGGCATAGACGCGATGCCGTTCGGCGTTGATGTCCTCGGCGACGGTATGTTCGACGACGACGCGCGGCTGGTGGAAGACCGCGAATCCTGACCCCATGCCCTCGACCAGCTTCAGCCCCATCAGCCGGACGGCGGCGGTCGACTGCGGCCGGTCCTTGGCGGCGCCGGCGGTGTCGATCAGCCCGGCGTTGGCGATCAGCTCGGACAGCACCATCGCCACCGTCTGCAGCGCCTCGATCTCGACGTCCTGATATTTGCGCTGCTCGCTGTGCTGCACCGCCAGCACGCCCACCGCCCGCTCGCGCCGGATGATCGGCACGCCGGCGAAGCTGTGATAGCGCTCCTCGCCCGTCTCGGGCTTGTAGGCGAAGTCCGGGTGGCTCGCCGCCTCGTCGAGGTTGAGCACCTCGACATCCTCGGCGATCGTGCCGACCAGCCCCTCGCCCAGCGCCAATTTGGTGACGTGCACCGCCTCCGTGGCGAGGCCGCGCGTCGCGAACAGCTCCAGCACACCCTCGCGCAGCAGGTAGATGGAGCAGACCTCGCTATCCATCGCCTCCGCGATGATCGCGACCACCGCGTCCAGCTTCGCCTGCGCAGGGTTACGCCCCGCCATCACATCGTGCAGGCGGGTCAGGATCTCGCGGGCGGAGGCGGCGGCCGAGCTGGGCATGGTAGAGGCGGCTATCAGATGCGAAAGCCGGGTGCCACGCAACATTCTTTTGCAGGTGATGGAACAAAATCGCCATTGTTGGCGTGCGGCGGGTCGCGGCCGGCTTGTACGCCGACGCGGGATCGGCGACGCTATGTCCGACATGAACGATCCCGATCCCTCCCCGCCGGTCGCGGCGCTGGCCGTGCGCGGCCTAGCCAAACGGTTCGACCGCCCGGTCATCGCCGACCTCGACCTCACCATCCGTGCCGGCGAACTCTATGCGCTGCTCGGCGCGAACGGCGCGGGCAAGACGACGACGCTGCGCATGGTCACCGGCCTCGCCCGGCCCGACGCCGGGCAGATCCGCATCTTCGGCATCGACGCGCGGCGTGATCCACTCGCTGCCAAGGCGATCACCGCCTGGCTGCCCGACGAGCCGATGCTCTACGACAAATTGACCCCGGCCGAATATCTCGCCTTCGTCGCCGGCCTGTGGCGGATGGATCCCGGCCATGCCGCCGCGGAGGCGGAACGGCTGCTCCACTGGCTGGAGCTGTGGGACCAGCGCGACACCCGCTGCGAGGGCTTCTCGCGCGGGATGAAGCAGAAGGTCGCGCTCGCTGGCGCGCTGATCCACGATCCGCGCCTGCTGATCCTCGACGAACCGCTGACCGGGCTCGACGCGGCGATGGCGCGCAGCGTCAAGGACGCGCTGCGCGCGCAGGTCGATGCCGGCAAGACGGTGATCGTCACCACCCATATCCTCGACGTCGCCGAGCGGATGGCCGACCGGATCGGCATCCTCGCCGACGGTCGCCTGATGGCCGAAGGCACGCTCGTTGAGCTGCGCCACCAGGCGGGCACGGAAGGACTGACGCTGGAAGACACGTTCATCCGGCTCACCGGCGGGCATTGAGGCGATGACCCGACCCGGTTCCCTACCCTGGCTGATCGGCCACGAGGTGCGGCTGGCGTGGCG
>JAEWJQ010000132.1 GCA_023386515.1 Pseudomonadota bacterium
CAATCGCATCAACGACTTCGGGGGCGATGGCGAACCCGTGCCGGTTGCGGTCAGCACGGCGCAAACGCCGGCCCAGACAGCCGTGGTCAGCAAGCCGCTCGACCCGATGCTCGATACGCCGGTTGACAGAAGCCCCGCATTAACCACAGGTGCTGCGGCACCCAATCGCCAATGACGGCGGGCGCAACGCAGGAATCGAGATGATGGGGGACATCAGCGCGGAACCGTCGATGGAGGAGATCCTGTCCTCGATCAAACGGATCATCGCCGAAGAGAATGACGGTGCGCAGGTGCGGCCGCGCCGGACGCAGCGTGCGGTTGCGGCGTCGGTCGAGCACGAACCCGAAACCGACGAAATTCTGGAGCTGAGCGACCCCATGCCCGCACCGCGTTCTCCATCCGATCCGTCGCGCGGCGCCGCACCGGTCCCTCCCGTTCAGCCGCACGCCGAGCCGATGCGGGCGCCGGAACAGCCGAGGGCGACGGAGCCCCGTCCCGAACCGCGGATGGTCGCCGAGGCGGAACCCGAGCCGCTCCTGTCGCATCAGGCCGCTGCGGCGACGCGCGCCCCGCTGGAAACGCTCAGCCGGATGCTGGTCAAGCCGGAGCCGCAGGGCGACGGCACGTTGGAGGGGCTGGTGCGCGAAATGCTGCGCCCGATGCTGCGCGAATGGCTCGACGCCCATTTGCCGGAGATGGTCGAGACGATGGTCGCGCGCGAGATCGCCAAGCTGACCGCGCCGACGCGCTGATCGGCCGCCCCTTTCACCGGAGGTGGAAGGGGCCGCATTTGCCCCGCCGCGCGGCATCTGCTTAATTGCGCGGCATGAAGACCTTCCTGTCCGCGAGCCTGCTCGCCCTTGCCGCTACCTCTCCCGTCGCTGCCCGCCAGATCACCATCGATGACGTCGCGACGCTCAGTCGCGTCGGCGCGCCGACCGCATCGGCGGACGGGCATTGGCTGGTTTGGGCGCAGCGCGAAACGGACCTCGACGCCAATCGGGGTTGCTACGATCTCTGGCGGCTCGACCTGACACGAAAGGGCGCGGTGCCAGAGAAGCTGCTCGCTGATCCTGCCGTCGACGAGAATGACCCGCAGATCGTCGGGGACACCGTCTATTACAGCGCGAACGACGCGATCTGGGCGGTGGCGGTGACTGGCGGTACGCCGCGCAAGCTGACCGACTTCACCGGCGGCTTCAACGGCTTCAAGGTGGCGCCGACCGGCGACCGGATCGTGGTTTGGGCCGATCGCCGTCCCAATGCGCCCAGCCTGGAGCCAGCTATGGTCAAGAAGGACGCGCGGGCCGGGCAGGCGCGTGTCTACGACAAATTGTTCGTCCGCCATTGGGATAGCTGGGTGGACGGCACCCATTCGCAGCTGTTCGTGCTGCCGCTGACCGCCGCCGGAGCACCTGGCAATGGCGTCGCGGTCGAGCACGGCCTCGACGGAGACACGCCCTCGCGCCCGTTCGGCGGCGGCGAGGAGGTGTCGTGGAGCGCCGATGGCCGCACGCTCTATTTCGCGCTACGTGTTGCGGGCACGACGGAGCCGCTGTCCACCAACCTCGACATCTGGCAGGCGCCCGCCGACGGTATGGCCGCGCCGGTGAATCTGACCGCGGCGAACCAGGCGACCGACACGCTGCCGACCGTGTCACCCGATGGCAAGACGCTCGCCTGGGTGGCGATGAAGCGACCCGGGTTCGAGGCGGATCGGCAGGTCCTGATGGTGCGGGACCTCGCCAGCGGGCAGGTGCGGGCGCTGACCGACGGGTGGGACCGGTCGGTCGGATCGATTGCCTGGTCGCCCGATTCGAAGCGGCTCCTCGTGACGGCGCAGGACACGCAGGAAATGCCGCTCTGGTCCGTCGACGCACGGACGGGCAAGCCGACGCGGCTGACGCAGCAGGGGCATGTTTCCGCCGTGGTGGCGACGCCCAAGGGCAGCGTGATCGCGATGAACAGTCTCACGGCGCCCGACGATTTCTACGCGGTCACCGGACCCGGCAAGCGCACGCGGCTGACCAGCGTCAACGCGGCGAAGCTCGCCGGTATCGACATGCCGAGCGTGACGCGGTTCAGCTTCGCCGGTGCCAACAATGATCAGGTCTGGGGCTATGCGGTCCGGCCGGCGGGCAGCACCGGCAAGCTGCCGATCGCCTATATGGTCCACGGCGGGCCGCAGGGATCGAGCGACAACAGCTGGTCCTATCGCTGGAACCCGGCGGTGTTCGCCGGTGCGGGCTATGGCCTCGTCGCCGTCGATTTCCACGGCTCGCCCGGCTACGGCCAGGCGTTCACCGACGCGATCAGCAACAATTGGGGCGGCTGGCCGCTCGAAGATCTGCAGAAGGGCCTCGCCGCCGCGACCGCCAAGTTCGACTGGCTCGACGGCAACCGCGCCTGCGCGCTCGGCGCCTCCTACGGCGGCTATATGATGAACTGGATCGAGGGGCGCTGGCCCGACCGCTTCAAATCCATCGTCCAGCATGACGGCGTCTTCGACGCCCGCGCCATGGCCTATGAGACGGACGAACTGTGGTTCGACGAATGGGAACATGGCGGCAAGGCCTATTTCCAGGACCCCGCGGCATTCGAGAAGTGGAATCCGGTCAATTACGTCCAGGACTGGAAGACTCCCATGCTGGTGATCACCGGCGAGAAGGATTTCCGTATCCCCTATACCCAGGGGATCGCCGCCTTCACCGCGCTGCAGCGGCGTGGCATTCCGTCGCGGCTGGTGGTCAATCCCAACGAGAACCATTGGGTGCTGAAGCCGAACAATTCGCGTCAATGGTATCACGAGGTGCTCGGCTGGATGGACAAATGGACGAAGGACGCATCCGCCCAGTGACGGGCGCGTCGTGGGCCGGGGGTGACGGGGGCGGCGGCGCTGGCTAAGACCCGCTGCCTATGACCGAGCTTCCCAAGACCTTCGACCCCGCCGCCATCGAAACCCGCTGGTATCAGCATTGGGAGGAACGGGGCCTGTTCCGTCCCGACCGGCCGGGCGCTGAGCCGTGGACGATCGTCAATCCCCCGCCCAACGTGACCGGCAGCCTGCATATCGGCCACGCGCTCGACAATACGCTGCAGGACATATTGACGCGCCACGCGCGGCTGAAGGGCAAGGACGCCTTGTGGGTGGTCGGCACCGACCATGCCGGCATCGCGACGCAGATGGTGGTCGAGCGCCAGATGGCGGCCAAGGGCGAGAAGCGTACGGATTTCAGCCGGGACGAGTTCGTCGCCAAGGTCTGGGAATGGAAGGCGGAGAGCGGCGGGCAGATCACCCGCCAGCTGCGCCGGCTCGGCTGTTCCATGGATTGGGCCAACGAACGGTTCACCATGGACGAGGGCTTTTCGAAGGCCGTGCTAAAGGTCTTCGTCGAGCTTCACCGTCAGGGGCTGCTCTACCGCGACAAGCGACTGGTCAATTGGGACTCCGGCCTCGGTACCGCGATCAGCGACCTGGAGGTCGAGACGCGCGAGGTGAAGGGCAGCTTCTGGCGGCTGCGCTATCCGCTTGCCGACGATTCCGGCTTCATCGAGGTGGCGACAACGCGGCCCGAGACGATGCTCGCCGACATGGCGGTGGCGGTGCATCCGGACGATGCGCGCTACACCGCGTTGGTCGGCCAGCAGGTGCGGCTGCCGATCACCGGCCGGCTGATCCCGATCGTCGCCGACGAACATGCCGATCCGGCGCTGGGATCGGGCGCGGTCAAGATCACGCCGGGTCACGACTTCAACGACTTCGAGGTGGGGCGTCGGGCCGGGATCGAGGCGCGCGACATGCTCAATATGCTCGATGCCAAGGCGCGGATCGTCCAGACCGCTGACGGCCTGATCCCCGATGCATTTCTGGGTCTGTCGACGGCAGAGGCGCGCGCGGCGGTGGTCGCGCGGCTGAAGGCCGACGGGGTCCTGATCCCGCACGTCGACAAGGATGGCGTGGAGCACGACGCCGAACCGCGGACTATCCAGACGCCGTTCGGCGACCGATCGGGCGTGGTGATCGAGCCGTGGCTGACCGACCAATGGTATGTCGATGCCAAGACGCTGGCGCAGCCGGCGATCGAGGCGGTGCGGAGCGAGGCGATCAAGATCGTTCCCAAGACATGGGAGAAGACGTTCTTCAACTGGATGGAAAATATCCAGCCGTGGTGCGTGTCGCGGCAATTGTGGTGGGGGCATCAGATCCCTGCCTGGTTCGCCGACGATGGCCGCGTGTTCGTCGCGGAAACCGAGGCCGAGGCGCAGGCGCAAGCCGGCGAGGGTGTCGTGCTGACCCGCGATCCGGACGTGCTCGACACCTGGTTCTCTTCCGCGCTGTGGCCGTTCGCCACGCTCGGCTGGCCGGACAACACCGACGCCACGCTCGGCGGCCGCTATCCCAACGACGTGCTCGTCTCCGGGTTCGACATCCTGTTCTTCTGGGATGCGCGGATGATGATGCAGGGGCTGCACTTCATGGGCGAGGTGCCGTTCCGCACGCTCTACCTGCATGGTCTGGTTCGCGCCGCGGACGGCGCCAAGATGTCGAAGTCGAAGGGCAATACGGTCGATCCGCTCGGCTTGATCGATCGCTACGGCGCCGACGCGCTGCGCTTCTTCATGGCGGCGATGGAGAGCCAGGGCCGCGACATCAAGATGGATGAGAAGCGGGTCGAGGGCTATCGCAACTTCGCGACCAAGCTGTGGAATGCGGCGCGGTTCGCCCAGGCGAACGGCATCGGCGGCTCGACGACGCTGGAGCCGCCCGCGGCGACGCAGGCGGTCAACCAGTGGATCGTCGCGGAGACGATCCGCACCGTCCAGGCGGTCGACTTGGCCCTTGCCGACTATCGCTTCGACGGGGCCGCCAACGCCATCTACCAATTCGTGTGGAGCCGCTTCTGCGATTGGTATCTCGAGCTGATCAAGGGGGCGATCGATGACGAGACCCGCGCGGTCGCCGGCTGGGTGTTGGACCAGATCCTGGTGCTGCTCCATC
>JAEWJQ010000134.1 GCA_023386515.1 Pseudomonadota bacterium
TCACGAGACCGATGGGCAGAAGGAGGCCGAGGAGCTGGGCTTCATGCTCAAGCGCGGCTATTCGGTGTCGCTCTACATGCTGCATGGCGGGACGACGTTCGGCTGGATGAACGGCGCGGATTCGCACACCGGCAAAGACTATCACCCCGACACCAACAGCTACGATTACGACGCGCCGATCGATGAAGCGGGCAATCCGCGCTACAAATATGCCCTGCTGGCCAAGGCGATCGCCGAGGTGACGGGAACGCCCGCGGCGCCCACCCCGGCGCCGAACGTCGCCAGGACCTTCCCGGTCTCGGCAATCCGCCGCAGCGCGTCGCTCTGGAACAATCTGCCGCAGCCGGTGCGCGCCGCGCAGCCGATGACCTTCGAGGAGCTGGGCCAGAATTACGGCTACGTCCTCTACCGCGTAGCGCTCGCCGCGGGGCAGGGCGGCACGCTGACGCTGAAGGGCATGCACAGCTATGCTCAGGTCTATGTCGACCGGCAGCTGGTCGGCACGCTCGACCGGCGGCTCGATCAGGAGACGGTGCAACTGCCGCGGACGGCCAAGGCGGCGACGCTCGATATCCTGGTCGAGAACACCGGCCGGGTGAACTATTCGCACGCGATCCGCACCGAGCAGGCCGGGCTGACCGGGGCGGTGACGCTCGACGGCCAGCCGCTCAGGGACTGGAGCATGTACCGGCTGCCGATGGACGATCTGTCGCGGCTGACGATGACGGCGGCGCCGTGCAGCGGCCCGTGTTTCTATGAGGCGGACCTGACGGTCGACCGGCCGGCCGACACCTATCTGGATGCGCGCGGGCTGCATAAGGGCCAGCTGTGGCTGGGCCAGCATAACCTCGGCCGCTTCTGGTCGATCGGTCCGGTGCACACCCTCTACGTGCCCGCGCCATGGCTGCGCGCGGGCGCGAACCGGGTGACGTTCTTCGACCTGACGGGCACGCCGGACGAGAGGCTGTCGACGGTGGCGGCACCGGTGTGGGGCAAGGTGACCCGTCAGCGCGAGGCGCAATAGGCCTGCATTTCGTCACTATGCCGGACTTGTTCCGGCATCCACCGTGCCGCACTTTACGCGGCCGTTGCGTTCGCGGAAGGGTGGACCCCGGAACACGTCCGGGGTGACGGGCAGGTGATCGGGACGTTACGCCGCCTGCCGGACCACCCAATCCTCGGCATGGGCGAAGGCGGGGGCGTCGTCGACGTCGATCCACGACAGATCGCTGCAGTCGACGACGCGCGCGCGGCCCTCGGCAGCGAGGCGGCGGACGCCCTCGGTCAGCGAGGGGCTGTCCAGCGTGGCCAGCGCATCGAAGAAGCCGGGGCCGACCGCGAACACGCCGGTGTCGTAGCAGTCGTGCGGGGCGAGCCCCTTGCCGATCGCGCCGATCCGATCGCCGGCCGGCGCGACGCAGGTGCCGTCGAGCGGATCGACCCAGGGATGGCCCAGCCGCCGGTCGATGCCGAGCGTCAGGCCCGTGCCGGGGCCGGCCTCGGCCAGCCGGCGGTAATGGGCGGGCTGGACGAGGTGGTCGCACATCGCCAGCACCGCGCCCTCTTCGCCGACCCAGTCGCGCGCGGCGAGTGCCGACACGCCATTGGGCTGCTGCCAGTCGGTCATCACCACCGCGACCGCCAGCGGCCAGTGGCGCGCGACCAGATGCGCGGCGATCGCGTCCGCGCCATAGCCGAGCGACACCACCGCGCGGGTCAGACCGGCCGCGGCCATGCCCTCCAGCGCGTGGTCGATCAGCGCCCGCCCGGCGACCGGACAAAGCGGCTTGTACGGCGCGACGCCGCGGAGCCGGCTGCCGGCGCCGGCGGCAAGCAGCAGGCCCGTGGTCAGCATCAGGCGGCCTTGATGAACGCCTCGACCTCGGCATGCGCGATGTCGTCGGTCATCTGCGTGCGCGGATGCTTGCAGAAATAGGCGCTGGCCGGATCGATCACGCCCTTCAGGCCGCGATCCTTCGCGATCTTCGCGCAGCGGATCATGTCGATCGCGACGCCGGCGCTGTTCGGCGAGTCCTCGACCGACAGGCGCAGTTCCAGGTTCATCGGCACGCCGCCGAACAACTGGCCTTCCATGCGCAGGAAGCAGACCTTGTTGTCGTTCTGCCACGGCACATAGTCCGACGGGCCGATGTGGACGTTGTCGTCCTCCAGCCGCTCCGCCGCGACCGACTGCACCGCTTCCGTCTTCGACACCTTCTTGCTGGCGAGGCGGCGGTGGTTCGACATGTTGAGGAAGTCGGTGTTGCCGCCGGTGTTGAGCTGGTAGGTGCGGTCCAGCTTGACGCCGCGCTTGGCGAACAGGTCCGTCAGCACGCGGTGGACGATGGTCGCGCCGAGCTGCGCCTTGATGTCGTCGCCGATGATCGGCACGCCCGCCTCTTCGAACCGTGCCGCCCATTCCGGGTTGCTGGCGATGAACACCGGGATATTATTGACGAAGGCGACGCCCGCTTCCAGCGCACATTCCGCATAGAATTCAGTGGCTTCCTGGCTGCCGACCGGAAGGTAGTTCATCAGCACGTCGGCGCCCGAGCGCTTCAGCTCGGCGACCACGTCCGCCTTCGACGGCTGGGTGTCGTTGGCGACGATGAAGGTACGCTCGTCCTTATAGTCGCCCATATGGTCAGCGACGCCGTCGAGCACCGCGCCCATGCGCACGATCGTGCCGGTCGCCGACACGTTGGGGGCGAAGACGGCGGTGCAGTTCGGCTTGGCGAAGATCGCCTCGGCCACGTCCTTGCCGACCTTGCGCGAATCGACGTCCCAGGCGGCGACGACCTTGATGTCGCTGGGCTTATAGCCGGCGACTTCCCAATGCATCAGTCCGATCGTGTCGTTGGTGCCCTCGCGGTAATAGTCGAGGCCCTGCACCAGCGAGCTGGCGCAATTGCCGATACCGATGATGGCGATGTTGATGGCAGTCATGAATGGCCCTGTTCACTGGATAAGAAGGACGGTTGCGATGCCGCGCCGTGGACGAAACTGCGTTCCACGAGGCGGTGGCGATACAGGCCGAAGGCGCAGACGGCGCTCAACGGCAGGATTTCCAACCACCAGAACAGCGTCGGGCTGGCGACCAGACAGGCGATGACGATCGCCCAGACGCGGATGTTGGCGGTCAGCAGGGATTGCAGCCGCATCACCGGCACCGCGCGGGTGGCATAAGCGGCGGCGAAGGCCGGGCGGTCGGGCGCGGGGGCGAAGCGACGTTCGAACGGCATGGCGGCGCGATCGACCGCGGTCGCCACCGAATCATAGAGGCGAACGAGGAAGG
>JAEWJQ010000148.1 GCA_023386515.1 Pseudomonadota bacterium
GGGTGCGGCCGCCGACGGTGCGGTAGACGCCCTCGCGCGACAGGGTGATGCGCACCGGCCGTCCCGCCAGCCTGGCCGCGGCGGCGCCGATGAGCTGATGGTCCCACAGCCCCTTCGACCCGAAGCCGCCGCCGACATAGGGCGAGGTCAGGCGCACCTGGCCCGGCTTCAGGTCGAACACCTCGCCGATCGTCTGCGCCTGTGCGGTGACCATCTGGCTGGCGTCGTGGATGATCAGCTCGTCGCCTTGCCATGCCAGCGTCGCCGCATGCGGCTCGATCGGGTTATGGTTGTGGCGCGGCGTGTAATAGCGCTGGTCGACCCGGTGCGCCGCGGTGGCGAGCGCCGCATCGGCATCGCCGATCGAGTCGGCGAGCGGGCGGCCCATGAACACGCCCTTTTCGATCCCGTTCGCCTTCGCCTGTTCGAGGCTCGTGGTGGACGGCTCCGCGGCGAAGGTGAAGCGCAGCACGCTGGCGGCATGATCCGCCTGTTCCTGCGTTTCGGCGAGGACGCAGGCGATCGGCTGGCCGTTCCAGTGGATGCGATCGTCCTGCAGGATCGGCAGATCGGCGGGGCCGACCGCCGTCGGCGACGAGCCGAACACGCCGGGTTTGTTCATCCGCGGCGCGTTGCGATGGGTCATCACCAGCACGACACCGGGCGCCGCCTCGGCCGCGGCGCTGTCGATCGCGGTGATCCGCCCGCGCGCGATCGTCGCGAAGGCGAGCGCGGCATAGACCATGTCGTCGAAGCGATATTCGGCGGCGAAACGCGCCTCGCCCTGCACCTTCAGCGCGCCGTCGAGGCGCGAGACCGGCGAACCGATCAGGCCGTGCTTGCGGGCGATCAGCGGGTCGGGAACGCCGCCCGGAATCCAGCTGTCGGGGGCGAGCGGCACCAGCTTCTGCATGGCGCTCTGCGCGACGCCCTGCGCCGCCTGCTTGACCGTGTCGACGATGCTCATGCCGCTTCTCCTCGTGCGAGGTCGCCGATCACGGCGGCCAGGGTGCGCGCCGCCAGCGCGGGTTTGAAGCCATTGTCGCGCAGCGGGCGCGCATCGGCGAACTCCGCCTCTGCCGCGGCACGGATCGCCGCTTCGGTCGCGGGACCGCCGCGCAGCGCGTCTTCCGCCTTGGAGGCCCGCCACGGCTTGTGCGCGACGCCGCCGAAGGCGATGCGCAGGTCGGCGACGCGGTCGCCGTCCATTTCCACCGCCGCGGCGACGGAGATCAGCGCGAAGGCGTAGCTCGCCCGGTCGCGCACCTTGCGATAGGTCGAGCGCGCCGCCAGCGGCAGCGCCGGCAGCTCCACCGCGGTGATCAGATCGCCGGGCTGCAGCACGGTGTCGCGGTCGGGCGTATCGCCGGGCAGCCGGTGCAATTCGCCGAAGGCGATCGTTCGCCGGCCGTCCGCGCCCTCGACATGGACGGTCGCGTCGAGCGCGGCGAGCGCGACGCACATGTCCGACGGATGCGTCGCGACGCAGGCGTCGGAGGCGCCGAGCACGGCGTGGATGCGGTTGAAGCCGTCCCGCGCATCGCAGCCCGATCCCGGCGCGCGCTTGTTGCAGCGCGAACCGTCGGTGTCGTAGAAATAGGTGCAGCGCGTCCGCTGCAGCAGATTGCCGCCGACGGTCGCCATGTTGCGGATCTGGGCCGAGGCGCCCGCCAGGATCGCGCGGGCGAGCACCGGATAATGTTCGCGCACGGCGCGATGTTCGGCGAGCGCGGTGTTGCGCACGCCCGCGCCGATCAGCAAGCCGCCGTCCGGCGTCTCGGTGATGTCGGACGACAGGCCCGACACGTCGACCAGCCGGTCGGGCCGCGCCACCGTCTCGCGCATCAGATCGACCAGATTGGTCCCGCCGCCGAGATAGGCGACCCCCTGCCCCGTACCAAGGCGCAGCGCCTCCGCCGTGTCGCCGGCGCGGGCATAATCGAACGGGGTCATGCCTTCACTCCCTCGACCAAGGTGTGGCGGATCGCGTCGATGATCCCGTTGTGCGCGCCGCAGCGGCACAGATTGCCGCTCATCCGCTCCTGCACCTCCTCGCGGGTCAGCGCGACATCGCCGACCAGATCGGCGCTGACATGGCTGGGCACGCCGCGCTTCGCCTCCGCCGCCATGCCGATCGCCGAGCAGATCTGGCCCGGCGTGCAATAGCCGCACTGGAAGCCGTCATGTTCGATGAACGCGGCCTGCAGCGGGTGAAGGCCGTCCTCGCCCGCAAGCCCTTCGATCGTGGTGATCGTGCGGCCGTCATATTGCACCGCCAGCGCGAGGCAGGAGAGGATACGCTCGCCGTCGACCAGCACCGTGCAGGCGCCGCATGCGCCCTGATTGCAGCCCTTCTTGGTGCCGGTCAGGTGCAGCGTCTCGCGCAGATGGTCGAGCAGCGAGACGCGGGGGTCGGCGGGGGCCGCCACCGCCATCCCGTTGATGATGAGCGACATGCAGCTTCCTCCTTAGCCTAGGTTGCCAATCTAGTCGGAAAAGCAGCGCGCTCGCAAAGCTTTATTCTTTTAACTGTGCCCGTTCAGAGGTGGAACCTTATCGTCCCGCCGATCGTGCGCGGATCGCTGGGCGTGCCGAGGATCAGGCCGGAATTGCCTGCCTGAATGGTCAGGTTCTGGATATAGTCGGCGGCGAGCAGGTTGCGCGCCCAGACGATCGCCTCCACCCCGTCGGCGAAGCGATAGCCGATGTTAGCGTTGGTCAGATTATAGCCCCGGATATAGGTGAAGCGCGACAGGCTGGGGTCGCCGTTATAGCCGCTGCGCGAGGCGGTATCGACGTGCAGCATGATCTGTCCGTCGCCAAGCGCGCGAACATAGTCGAGGCCGGCAGTGATCGCGAAGCGAGGCAACGACGCCAGCCGCCGGCCAGTCAGGCTGCATTTGGTGGTGGCGGCGGTCTGTACCTCCAGCGGGCATGGCCCGGCCGGATAGTCGCTGTAGCGGCCGTCCGCATAAGCGGCATTGGCGCGGAGGCTGAGGCCGGGGAGCGGGACGGCGGTGACGTCCGCCTCGATTCCCTTCACCGTCACCGCGGGGATGTTCGACAGATAGCCGCGCAGCTGCACCCTCTGGGTCAGCGAATTTTCGACCACCGTCGCCTGGAAGTCGCGCACCTTGGTGTAATAGCCGTCGATGTTGACGATCAGCCGGCGATCGAACAGCGCGTTCTTCAGGCCGATCTCATAGGTCTCGTTGCGTTCGGGGCGGACCACGGCGGTGGCGAGGACCGGCTGATTGTTGTTGTCGAGCGGCAGGCCCGACATGTTGATGCCACCCGATTTGAAGCCGCGCGCATAGCTGGCATAGGCGAGCGTCGTGTCGGTCGCCTGCCAGGCGAGGTTGCCACGGCCGGACAGGCTGCCGTCGCTGTCGTGCGCCTGGTAGCTCTGCGGCCGCAGCACGCCGAGCCGCGCGCTCATCAGCGCGGCGTTACTGGTGGCAGGCCCGCCGGAGACGGTGGTGGCGTAATAGCCGTCTTTGTCCTCCTGTGTGTAGCGCAGCCCGAGCGTCGCGGTCAGGCGCGGGACGATGCGGTAATTGGCCTCGCCGAAGGCGGCATAGCTGGTGCTGCGGAAGTCGGTGCGCCCGTCCTGGCCGTAACCGTCGAGCAGATTGGCGGGCACCGGCGTATTGGCGGTGCCGGTGGTGGTGCCGATCAGATAGCGCGCGGCGGCCGGCCCGTAGATGCTGATCGGCCGGCCGGTCAGCCGCTGTCGGAAGCCGTAGAGGCCGACGACGTAGGACAAGGGTGCATCGCCGTTCGAGGCGAGGCGCAGTTCCTGGCTGTACTGGTC
>JAEWJQ010000162.1 GCA_023386515.1 Pseudomonadota bacterium
CTTAACCTGATGGGGGGGTCGGGTGGGGACGTGGGCCGGTGTTGCCCTGATCCAGCTTTGCTGGTCCGGGCCTAAGTATACTTTTTACGACAGTGATGCTGCCGATACGGACACAAAGGTTTGTAACATAGTTTTGCCGGCACCCAGCCCAGACCGAGGTGCCCGATGGCGACCACAGCAGCGACCTTGACGGGGGCGGCACCGCCGCGCCCGGATGACACGAAGCGCGCGCGCAAAGCGTTGCAGTCGCTCAATTTCTTCATGGCGGACATGCAGGCGGGCATCGGCCCGTTCCTGGGCGTCTTTCTGCAGCAGCGCGGCTGGCAGACGGGGCCGATCGGCACGGTGATGACCGCCGGCGGCGTCGCCGGCATGGTGATGACGGTGCCCACCGGCGCCTTCATCGACCATCCGCCGCACAAGCGCTGGGTGGTGGTCGTCACCGGCATCTGCACGGTCCTCGCCTCGTTCCTGCTCCTGTGGTCGCAGACCGGGCTGGTCGTCACGGTCAGCCAGGTCGCCACCGCAATCGCCGGCGCGGCGATCGGTCCGGCGGTGACCGGCATGACCCTCGGCATTGTCCGGCAGAAGGGCTTCAATGCCCAGAACGGCCGCAACCAGGCTTGGAACCACGCCGGCAACATGATCGGCGCCGGTCTGTCCGGCTGGCTCGGCTGGAAGTTCGGCATGCCGGCGATCTTCTATCTCGCCGCCGCCTTCGGCGTGCTGGCGATCATCAGCGTGCTGTCGATCCCGGAACGCGCGATCGACCACCGCGCCGCGCGCGGACTCGAGGGCAAGGAGGGCGAGGACGAGAATGAGGGCGGCCAGGCGGAAGGCTTCAAGACGCTGCTCCGAAACAAGCCGATGCTGATCCTCGCCGCCTGCCTTGCCTGTTTCCACCTCGGCAACGGCGCAATGCTGCCGCTCTACGGCCTCGCCGTCGTCGGCGCGGGCAAGGGCAATGCGGCGATGTTCACCGCCACCACTGTCGTCGTCGCGCAGGCGGTGATGATCGTCACCAGCCTGATCGCGATGAAGGTCGCGGCCGGGCGCGGCTATTGGCTGGTCCTGCTGATCTCGTTCGCGGCATTGCCGGTGCGCGGGCTGATCGCGGGCAGCGTCATCGAACATTGGGGCGTGTGGCCGGTCCAGGCGCTCGACGGCATCGGCGCCGGGCTGCAGAGCGTCGCGGTGCCGGGTCTCGTCGCCTGCCTGCTCAACGGCACCGGCCGGGTCAACGTCGGCCAGGGCGCGGTGATGACGATTCAGGGCGTGGGCGCCCGCCTGTCGCCGGCGATCGGCGGCTGGCTGGCGCAGCTGCTCGGCTACAAGGCGGCCTTCTTCATCCTCGGCAGCTTCGCGCTGGTCAGCCTGGCGCTGTGGATCGGCTTCGCCGCCACCCTGCGCCCCGCCTGCAGCGGCACGCGCGACTCCGACAACACGACGGAGCAGACAGCATGAGCGACGCGACGATCGCCTGGGTCCATGTCGGCGACCTGCATCTGGAAGACGCCGACGGCTGGGAAAGCCTCGCCCGGTTCGAGGCGATCGTCGCCGAGGTGACCGAGCATCTGGCCGGTCAAATCGACTTCGTCTTCCTGCCCGGCGACAATGCCAATCACGGCACGCCCGACCAATATGCCGCGATGCGCCGCGCGCTCGCCGGCCTGCCCGCCGACCTGCCGTGGCGGATCATCCCCGGCGACCACGATTATGAGCCTGGAGACCTGTCCGCCTACGAGGCGGCGGTGCCGCCCGCCAACCGTCCGGAGGGGGAGACGATCGCCGGCCATCGCTGCATCTTCCTCGACATCGTCTCCGCCGGCGCCGGCGGTCCGGACTTCCGCCTGACCATGCACCACCGCAACCGGCTGCGCGAGGAACTGGCAACAGCGGCGGCGCGCGGCGAGGTGCCGCTGGTGTTCATGCACGCCTTTCCCGAGGATCTTGCCGCCGATGGCGCCGCGGTCGCCGAGGCCTTCGCCCGCGCCGGCGTCGCCTTCGTCGACACCGGACACACCCATTACAACGAAATCCTCAACGATGGCGCGGTGGTTTACGGCGCGACGCGCTCGACCGGCCAGATCGAGGAGGACGACGGCCGGCCCGGCTATACGATCGTCGCGGTCCACGGCCGCGTGCCGAGCTGGCGCTTCCGCCGCACCGGCGCGCCCTTCCCGCACGTCCAGATCGTCAGCCCCTGCGATCTGCGGCTGGTGACCCGGCCATACGATCCGGCGCAGGTGCCGCGGCCCGGATCGGTCGAGATCATCGCGCGCGTCTTCGGCCAGACCGACGCGCCGGTCCGCGTCTCCGTCGACGAGGGCGCGGAGGAATTGATGATCCGCGATCGCGACGGCCAATGGCGCGCGCGCCTCGTGCTGACCGCCGGCCATCACCGGATTCGCGTCGCCTGCGGCGCGGGCGAGGATCGGATCGACCTGCTCGTCCGTCCCGCCGATCAGGTGCCGAAGCGGGGGCCGCTGGTCGCCGGCGGCCACAGCTGCCACAGCGTCGGCGCATGGCCCGCGGCGGGCATCGCGGGGACGCAATTGGGGCCGAACAGGAACGGGGGCAAATGGTGAGCTTGGCGACGGGCGCGACCTGGGCGGTGGCGGGATTGGCTACCGCCGGCGTGATCGCGCGGCCGATGCGCTGGCCGGAATGGATCTGGGCGGTGGCGGGCGCTGTGGTGCTGGTCCTCGCCGGGCTGGTGCCGCTGTCCGCGGCGGGCGGCGCCGTCGCCAAGGGGCGCGACGTCTATCTGTTCCTGATCGGCATGATGCTGCTCAGCGAGACGGCACGCGCGCACGGCGTCTTCGACTGGGTCGCGGCGACCGCGGTCAACCGCGCCAAGGGATCGACGACGCGGCTCTTCGGCCTCGTCTATCTGACCGGCGTCGTGGTCACCAGCTTCATGTCCAACGATGCGACCGCGGTGGTGCTGACCCCGGCGGTGTTCGCGGTGGCGCGCCGTGCCAAGGCGGACCCGTTGCCGCTGCTGCTCGCCTGCGCGCTGATCGCCAATGCGGCGAGTTTCGTGCTGCCCATCTCCAACCCCGCCAACCTCGTGCTGTACGGCGGCCACATGCCGCCGCTCGGCCAGTGGCTCGGCTCGTTCGCGCTGCCGTCGCTCGCGTCGATCGTCGCCACCTATTTGGTGCTGCGCTGGGTCGAGCGCGCCCGGCTGGGCGGGGAGTGCGAATGCGACGTCGACGCACCCAGCCTGTCGCGCGCCGGCCGCGCGGCGCTCGCCGGCATCATCGCCACGGCGGTGCTGCTGACCGTCGTCTCCGCGCTCGACGGGGAGCTCGGCCTGCCGACCGCGATCGCCGGCATCGCCACTGCGGTGATCGTCTCCGCCATCGCACGCCGCTCGCCGCTCGGGCTGGCGAAGGACGTGTCGTGGGGCGTGCTGCCGCTGGTCGCGGGGCTGTTCGTGCTGGTCGAGGCGCTCGACCGGACCGGCGTGATCGGCTGGGTCGCCGGCCTGTTGCGTGGCGCGGGCGGGGGGGCGCGGGGCGGGGCCCGCAGGGCGGGG
>JAEWJQ010000169.1 GCA_023386515.1 Pseudomonadota bacterium
ATGTCCAGCAGCTCGCCAACGCCCGCGACCGTATCGAGGGGACGGTTAAGCGCAACATCCTGCCGCTGGCGCAGGGCGGGACTGCGGTCGGCACCGGCCTCAATGCGCCGGAAGGCTTCGCGGAGGATATCGCCGCCGAGATTACGACGCTGACCGGTATCCCCTTCCTGACCGCGCCGAACAAGTTCGAGGCGCTGGCGTCCAACGACGGGCTGGTCGATCTGCACGGCACGCTCAACGTGCTGGCGGTGGCGCTGAGCAAGATCGCCAACGACATCCGCCTGCTCGGGTCCGGCCCGCGCTCCGGCCTGGGCGAACTGGAGCTGCCCGCCAACGAGCCGGGCAGTTCGATCATGCCGGGCAAGGTCAACCCGACCCAGGCCGAGATGCTGACCATGGTCGCGGCGCAGGTGATGGGCAACAACGTCGCGGTCACCGTCGGTGGGCTGCAGGGGCATATGGAGCTCAACGTCTTCAAGCCGCTGATCGGCGCCAACGTGCTGCGCTCGATCGCCTTGTTGAGCGTCGGGATGACCAGTTTCGCCGAGCGGACGGTCGACGGGATGCGTGCCAACGAGGGCCGCATCGCCGAACTGGTCGAGCGGTCGCTGATGCTGGTCACCGCGCTGGCGCCGGAGATCGGCTATGACCATGCCGCCAAGATCGCCAAGCACGCCCATGCGGAAGGGCTGACCTTGAAGGAGGCGGGGCTGGCACTCGGGCTGGTCGACGAGGCGACCTTCGACCGCTTGGTCCGTGCCGAGAATATGGTCGGAAAATAGGTCCGGAACCTCTCCTGCCGCGGCGAATTGGTCCAGTCTTGTCGCGGCTGTGAGGGAGGCAATCATGAGCGCAACGACGATAGGCGCGCTGGTCGGTGGTGCGATCGATTCGCTGTCGGGCGACGATGGTGTCGCGGACGGCGCGATCATCGGCGCAGTGACCGCCAACGTCCTGAAGGTCGTGGTGCCGATCGCGATCACCTATGCGGTCGGCTGGGCGGTGCTGCGTGGCGCGGCGGAACTCAAGGACAGTGTTTTCGGAAAGGTTGAGGCATGATCGGCAAGATTATCGGCGCTCTGGTCGGGCGCGAGTTGGACCGTCGCGACGGGTCGGACGGGGTCAAGGGCGCGCTGACCGGCGCGGTCGCCGCGGGCGTGCTGCGCCGCATGGGGCCGCTCGGCATGCTGATCGGCGGCGGCTATGTCGCCAAGAAGGCCTACGACCGGCGCAAGCTCGCCAAGAGCGGCGCCGCCTATCGCTGATGGCGTCTTCCCCGGACGCCGGGGATAAATAGCCGATATTTCACGACAGGCAGGACCGCGGGCGCTTGACGCCTGCGGTCCTGGCACGTCACTAGCGCGCCATGCCCGTCACCCCATCCGATCCGCACGGTTTCAGGCGTCGCGGCGTCCTGTTCGTCCTGTCCTCGCCCTCCGGCGCAGGCAAATCGACGATCGCGCGCAAGCTGCTCGCGGCGGAGCCGGAGCTGGCGATGTCGGTGTCGGCGACGACGCGGCCGATCCGGCCGGGCGAGGTCGACGGCAAGGACTATCATTTCGTCGACCTCGAAGAATTCCGCCGCATGGTGGCGGAGGACGAATTCCTCGAATGGGCGCACGTCTTCGGCCACCGCTACGGCACCCCGCGTGGGCAGGTCGAAGCGATGCTGGCGGCCGGCAAGGACGTGTTGTTCGACATCGACTGGCAGGGCGCGCAGCAGCTGTTCCAGATCGCCGGCGGCGACGTGGTGCGAGTCTTCATCTTCCCGCCGTCGATGGAGGAACTGCGCTCGCGGTTGACCAACCGCAACACCGACAGCGCCGAGGTGATCGACGCGCGGATGGCGCGCGCGACCAACGAGGTCAGCCATTGGGACGGCTATGACTATGTGCTGGTCAACGACGACGTCGAACAGTGTTTCGACGGCGTGCGCACGATCCTGGCGGCGGAACGGCTGAAGCGGTCGCGGCAGACCGGGCTGATCGGCTTCATCCGCAAACTGACGCGCTAGGCGGTCGCGGCCGGCGCGGCCGAGGGCGAGGCCCGGCGGTCAGGCGTCGAGCGCCGCGAGAAAGCGCACCGCCGCGTCGAAGTCGCGTCGGCGGACGTCGCGGGCCTGTTCGGCGAGCGGGTCGCTGCCCCAATGTTCGGTCTGCCAGTCCTCGTCGACGTTCGCCGCCGTCCATAGGATCGCGGCGTCACCGGCACGCTCGGCCAGGGCGAGCGCCAGCACCAGCGAACCGGTGATCGTCACCACCGGCGACAGGCCGGCGAGGTGGAAGGGATCGAGGGCCGCCACCGCATCGCCGAGACGGGCGAGGGTCGCCACCGGCTGCGGCTGGTGGAGGATGCCGGCGGTGACCGTGAAGTGGACGTCGTAGCGCCGGCGTGCCCAATCGAGCCAGGGGTCCCAGGTCGCCGCCTGACGTGCGGCAAGTGCCGGCGGCTCCGCAACGCGATAGCAGAGCAGGTCGCTCTCGCCATAAGCGGCCAGGCCCGCGGCGAAGGCGGCGGGGTCGGCGGCGATCCGGTCGATCGCGGCATTGGCGAGGCCGGTCAGCGGCATGGCGCGCGGGTCGAGCGTCTCGCCCACGCCGCGCCATTCGTCCGCCACCGCCGTCGCCAGCGCCGCGGTCGGCAGCGTCAGCGGCACGCGACCCGGCGTGCGCACCGGCCGGCCGTCGAGCGCGATCCCGCCCTCGGCATCGACCGTCACGTCGGTCCAGAAGCGCTTCACGGCTTGGGCGTCCGCCAGCGGTGGGCGAGGCTGGCCGGCACGATCGCGATCATCGCCAGTGCCGACAGCACGATCGCGATGCCAAGGACCTTGATCGGCCACTCGGGGCTGCGCGCGGCGAGGATCATGCCGAGCACCGCGCCGGCGGTGCCGACCAGTCGGATGCCGACGAGCACCATCCAGCGCCGCATCGCGCGCGCGTCGTCGGGCATCATGCCAGCAACGCCGGCAGGGCGGCGACGCGATCGGCGACCACGTCGGCGCCGCCGTTCACCAGATCGCTCTGGTCGTGATAGCCCCAGGCGACACCGATCGCGCGCGCGCCCGCCGCCTTCGGCATCACCATGTCGAAGCTGGTATCGCCGATCATCGCCGTCTCCGCCGGCGCCGCACCCGCCTCCGCCATGGCGGCGAGCAGCATCGACGGATCGGGCTTGGACGGATGGCGATCCGCGGTTTGCAGGGTGACGAACCGGTCGGTGAGGCCATGGTGCGCCAGGATGTGAGCCAGTCCGCGGTCCGATTTGCCGGTGGCGACGCCGAGCAGCCAGCCGTCTGTTCGCAACCGCTCGATCACCGCCGCGATGCCGTCGAACAGCGGCTCCTCCGCCATCGCGCCGCTGGTGCGCAAGCGGAAGAAAGCGTCCTTGTAATCCGCCGCCATCCGCCGGTGCTGGTCGGCGGACGCATCGGGCAGCAGCGCCTGCAACGCCTCGACCAGCGACAGGCCGACGATACGGCGGATCGCGGCACGCGGCGGCGCCGGCAGCTCGGCGAGCAGGAATGCCTCCTCCATCGCACGGCAGATATTGGCCTGGCTGTCGACGAGGGTCCCGTCGCAGTCGAATACGGCAAGGCGGGTCATCGCGCGGGGAAGGGGGCCTGGATCTTCGGTCCCCTTGGTAGCGCCGCCCGGGCCGCAAGAGAAGCGCCGCCGTGACCGGTACGCGGCCGCTTTACGACCCTTTAATATGACTAAGCTATTTCGAATGCATGATCTTGGGTTCGCGATGGACATATGTGGCACGGTCGCTCAGGCGGCACGGTGCGGCGCGCCGTGGCCTGGTGCGCATCCGCGACGATCGCCGCGGCGTCTCGCTGCTCGAATTCGCCTTGGTCGCGGCGCCGTTCATCGCCCTGATGCTCGCGGCCTTGCAGACCAGCCTGCTCTATTTCGCGCAGGAAGGCCTGGAGACCGCCGTCGAGGCGACTGCGCGTAGCGTCACCACGGGGCAAGCGCAGGCGGCCGATGCGACCGCGACATCGATGACCTCTGCCCAGCTCGCCAGCCGGTTCCGCACCC
>JAEWJQ010000208.1 GCA_023386515.1 Pseudomonadota bacterium
GTCCACCGGGTCGATCCGATGCGGGATGTCGGCGGCCGCCGCACGCCGGTTGACAGCGGCACCCCGCCCCCCCCAAAGGCGGGCGCGGCCGGTGCGGCCGGTTGTCCCGGCATCGCGCTGCATTCCCACGAGGAGAATCAGGATGACGGTGAAGGTTGCGATCAACGGCTTCGGACGGATCGGCCGCCTGGTCGCGCGCGCGATGATCGAGCGCGGCGGCGATGAGCTGGAACTGGTCGCGATCAACGACCTGGCCGATGCCAAGTCGAACGCCTGGCTGTTCAGCCGCGACAGCGTGCACGGCAAATATCCCGGCACCGTCACCGCCGAGGGCAACGACCTGGTCATCGACGGCAAGCGCATCCGCGTCACCGCCGAGCGCGACCCCGCCAATCTGCCGCACCGGGAATTGGGCGTCGACCTGGTGCTGGAGTGCACCGGCTTCTTCACCGACCGTGCGTCGTGCCAAAAGCACCTCGACGCCGGCGCCAAGAAGGTGCTGATCTCCGCGCCGGGCAAGAACGTCGACCTGACCGTCGTCTATGGCGTCAACCACGACAAGCTGACCGGCGAGCACACGATCGTCTCCAACGCCTCGTGCACCACCACCTGCCTGGCGCCGGTCGCCAAGGTGGTGAACGATGCGATCGGCATCGAACGCGGCCTGATGACCACCGTCCACGCCTATACCAACGATCAGAAGATCCTCGACCAGATCCATCCGGACCTGCGGCGGGCACGCGCCGCGGCGATGAGCATGATTCCGACGACGACCGGCGCCGCGCGTGCGGTCGGCGAGGTGCTGCCGGAATTGAAGGGCAAGCTGGACGGATCGGCGATCCGCGTACCGGTGCCGGACGTCAGCCTGGTCGACCTGACCTTCACCCCGGCGCGCGACGTCACCAAGGACGAGGTCAACGCGCTGCTCAAGGCCGCCGCCGAGGACGGCCCGCTGAAGGGCGTGCTGGTCTATTCGGACGAGCCGCTGGTCTCGATCGACCTGATGCATTCGCCGCAGTCGTCGACCGTCGACAGCCTGGAGACGGCGGTGATCGACGGCAAGCTGGTCCGCGTGGTCAGCTGGTACGACAATGAATGGGGCTTTTCCAACCGCATGGTCGACACCGCGACCGCGATGGCCAAGTTCCTGTAAAGACGCCGCCATGCATGACACCGTCATGGCGGGCATAGCGAAGCAATCCAGGGCCGCGCGCGTGACGCCCTGGATTGCCGCGTCGTTTCGCTTCTCGCAATGACGGAGGGGCCTTTGGGAGTGCTCGCCGGCATCGCCCGCCATGCCTTCCCCAAGGCGCCGATGGAGTTGGTCGACCATGTCGACGTCACCGTCGACGGCGGCCTGCACGGCGATTTCCGTGGCGCGGTCAAGCCCGGCGGGCGTGGCCGTCGTCAGGTGACGCTGATGGAGGCGGGCGACTGGGCGGCGGCGATGGCCGAGCTGGGCCATGCCATCGCCTGGCAGGAACGGCGCGCCAACCTGCTCGTCGAGCATCTCGACCTGCCGCAGACCGCCGGCACGCTAATCGGCATCGGCGCCGAGGTCGTCCTGGAAATCACCGTCGAATGCGACCCGTGCAGCCGCATGGAGACGATCGCGACCGGCCTGAAGGCGGCGCTGACCCCCGACTGGCGGGGCGGCGCCTGTTCGCGCGTCAGGCGTGGCGGGCGGATCGCGGTCGGCGATCCCATCCTTATCCTCGATCCTTCGCAAGGACTCTGACACATGACGAGCAAGCCTTTCAAAACGCTCGATGACATCGGCGATGTCACGGGCAAGCGCGTGCTAGTGCGCGAGGATCTGAACGTACCGATGGCGGACGGGCAGGTGACCGACGACACGCGGTTGCGCGCGACGCTGGCGACCGTGACCGAGCTGGCGGATCGTGGCGCGATCGTGCTGGTGCTGGCGCATTTCGGCCGCCCCAAGGGGCAGCGTCATCCCGACATGTCGCTGGCGATGATCACCAGGCCTTATGCGCAGGTGCTCGGTCGGCCGGTGCGCTTCGTCGATTGGGACGGGGCGGCGGATGCCGTCGCGCAGATGCAGCCGGGCGACATCGCGGTGCTGGAGAACACGCGCTTCTTCGCCGGCGAGGAGACAAACGCCGCGGAGACGGTGCGGACATTCGCCGCGATCGGCGACCTCTACGTCAACGATGCCTTTTCCGCCGCGCACCGCGCCCATGCCTCGACCGAAGGGCTGGCGCGTGCGCTGCCGTCGTTCGCGGGTCGCCAGATGGAGGCCGAACTCGACGCGCTCGACAAGGCGCTGGGCAATCCACAGCATCCGGTCGCCGCGGTCGTCGGCGGGGCGAAAGTGTCGTCGAAGCTCGACGTGCTGAAGCATTTGGTGGGGCAGGTCGACCACCTCATCATCGGCGGCGGCATGGCCAACACCTTCCTCGCCGCGCGCGGGGTCGATGTCGGCAAGTCGCTGTGCGAACACGAACTTACCGGCACCGCCGACGCCATTTTTGACGCGGCGGAAAAGGCCGGCTGCACCATTCACCTGCCGTACGACGTCGTCGTCGCGAAGGAATTCAAGCCGAACCCCGCGACCCGCACCGTCAACGTCCACGAAGTCGCCGCCGACGAAATGATCCTCGACGTCGGCCCCGCCGCGACC
>JAEWJQ010000212.1 GCA_023386515.1 Pseudomonadota bacterium
CGTCGCGGCGGCGGCGTTCCGCCGCCTCGTGCGCCAGCTCCGCCACCGCACCGACGCGCAGAACATCGACCTGATGGGCCTCGCCGGCTTCTGCCGCAACTGCCTGTCCGACTGGGTGGAAGAGGCAGGCGGCCTGTCGAAGGACGAGGCGCGCGAGACGATCTACGGCATGCCGCAGGCGGAGTGGAAGCGCCGCTACCAGACCGAGGCGACGCCCGAGCAGATCGCGCGCATGGATGCCAGCGTCGCCAGGAACCGGCGCGACGACACACTGGACGAGGCGCTCGACGAATCGTTCCCGGCCAGCGATCCGCCGGCGATGACCGAGCCGGGGCGCTGATCGCAGCCGGGCTTGAGCACGTCGTGGTAAACGCCTAGACGCGCTGCCCTGCCGGCGCTGCCGGTGAATCAGCGAATCATTTCAGGAAGGGCCGCGCCCGGGTGGCGGCGGGTGGGGCATATGGCCGAAGAACGTGGCGAAGGCATGGGCGGCGGGCAGGTTGCGGCGGACGAGCTGCGCCTGCTGATCGAGCGCGCCGAGCGTCTGGAAGAAGAGAAGAAGGGCATCCAGGACGACATCAAGGACGTCTTCGCCGAAGCCAAGGGCCGCGGCTACGATCCCAAGGCGATCAAGAAGATCATGTCGATCCGCAAGAAGAAGCGCGAAGAGTATCAGGAAGAGGAAGCGATCCTCGAGGTCTACATGCAGGCGCTCGGCATGCTGTGATCCGGATGGGCACGGGTTGACCGACCGGCTGGGCGTGTTATCTGCATAATACGCTATTGATCGAAAGGTTCAGCCCGATGCCCGTCTCCCTCGCGATCGTGCTGCTCGCCGCGGCGTCGGCGACGCCGGCAACGGACGTCGCTCGGCTCGTCGATCGCTTCAACGCCGCGCGTTCCGCCTTCGACGATCGTGGCCTCGCCGCGACGCTGGCCTCCGACTATCAGGAAATCTCGCCGGTCGGCGATGTCGACAGCCGCGATCAGGTGATCGGCTTCTACCGCGCCGACCAGCGCCGGCCGACCCCCGCCATGGCGTCGAGCGAACGCGCGGTCTCGCTCCATCCCGGCTGGGCCCTGGTGACCGAGCGCGTGTCGTTCGACATGGCGAGGCCTGACGGATCGAAGGTCAGCCGGGCGCTGCGCGTCCGCTACGTCGCCGTGAAGGCTGGTACCGGATGGCAACTCGCCTCCGCCCAATATACCGGGATCCCCAGCCGCTAATATCCGCGCCGCACCGTGTACGAGCGGGACTAGGCGGCCTCCGCCGCGGCGGTCGTCCAGCCCAGCCGCGGGATCGTGATCGAGCGCTTGCCGGACAGGTCGGTGCGCAGCACGAACAATTCGCGGCTTTCGATATAGCCGACCAGCCGGCGGACGCGGCCGAGCGAGCTGGTGCCGTAGGTTTCCGCCAGCGCGACGTCGGAGGGGCAGGGCTCGCCCTCGCGCGCGGCGCGCGCGCCGAGCAGGAACGGCCCGCTCATGTCCTCCGGCAGCGTGTCGGCAAGTGCCATCGCCTCCGCCCATTCGGGATCGGTGATGTCGAAGATGCCGGCGCGCGCCGCCGACAGCCGCCGGGTGAATCCGGCGAGGTCGAGCGGCGGCTTGGCCAGCCCCGCCATGCGACAGCGGACCTGGAAATCCTGGAACAGCACCGACGGCGGCCGCAACGCCGCCTCGCCATCGGCGACGATCGCGCGCAGCACGTCGGCGTAGATCGTCTCCACCTCCTCGTCCGACTTGTCGGGCAACGGCGCCAGGCTGGGCTGCGTCGGTGCCGGCCGTTCGATCGTGTCGAGCAATTCGTCCGTCGGCACCCGCCGCGGTCGCGGATCGAAGGTCATCGGCAGCTGGGGCGCTGTTTCCGGCGGCGGCGCGAAGATCAACTGCTGTAGATTCTCGACCGGCGCGGAAGGCAGCGGCGTCAGCTTCGGGCTGCCGGAGCGAGCCGACGTCTCGACCGCGCCGATCTTCACCGTGATCGGCCGACGCGACACCGCCGGCCCCAGCGCCAGGAAGGTGCCGCGCGCCAGGTCGCGGATCGATTCGGCCTGGCGCCGCTCCATGCCCAGCAGGTCGGCGGCGCGGGCCATGTCGATGTCGAGGAAGGTACGCCCCATCAGGAAGTTGGACGCTTCGGCGGCGACGTTCTTGGCGAGCTTCGCCAACCGCTGCGTCGCGATCACGCCGGCGAGCCCGCGCTTGCGGCCACGACACATCAGGTTGGTCATCGCCGACAGCGAGGCACGGCGCACCTCTTCGGCCACCTCGCCGCCGGTGGTCGGCGCGAACAATTGCGCTTCGTCGACGACGACCAGCGCCGGGTACCAATGTTCGCGCGGCGCATCGAACAGCGCCGACAGGAAGGCGGCGGCGCAGCGCATCTGTCCCTCCGCCTCCAGCCCTTCCAGGCTGAGCACGACGCTGGCGCGATGTTCGCGCAGACGCCCGGCGATCCGCGCTATCTCGCGCTCCGAATAGTCCGCCGCCTCGACCACGACATGGCCATAGGCGTCGGACAGCGTGACGAAATCGCCCTCGGGATCGATCACCACCTGCTGCACTTGGCCCGCCGAGCGTTCCAGCATGCGGCGGAGCAGGTGCGACTTGCCCGACCCGGAATTGCCCTGGACGAGCAATCGGGTGGCGAGCAGTTCTTCGAGGTCCATGGTCACGGGCGCGCCGCGTTCGTCGCTGCCCATGTCTACGCTGACGGTCATGATCGGATCAGCGTTTGGCCGATCAGGGGGTGTGCGGGCAAGCGCTTTGCGGCGGGTTGGCGCGATGCCTCGGCGCCGCTAGGGCGCATCCGGACCTTCCACGACCGGACACAGCCCATGGCCCAGCGTCAGCCGATCGCCGATCTTGCCCTGCGGTTGCTGCGCAAGCCGTCGCACGACCTCGATCCGGAGGAGCGGCGCGTCCTCGCCAGCATCGACGCCGGCACATTGGTCAGTCGCGACGCGGCGGACGAGGCGGATCTGCGCGCCAGCGTCGGCGACCGGCTCGCCGACAAGGTGGCGGCGGTCGGCGGATCGTGGGGCTTCATCATCGCCTTCACCCTGGTGCTGCTCGGGTGGATGATCCTCAATTCCGACGTGCTCGGCCATTTCGGCCTGGTCTTCGATCCCTATCCCTACATCTTCCTCAACCTGATGCTGTCGACGCTCGCCGCGATCCAGGCGCCGGTGATCATGATGAGCCAGAACCGCCAGGCGGCGAAGGATCGGCTGGCGGCCAGTCTCGATTACGAGACCAATTTGCGCGCCGAGCTGGAGATCCTGCGGCTGCACGAGAAGCTCGATCTGCTCGTCGCGGACCGGCTGGCGGGCCTCGAAGAGAAAATCGACCGCTTGGCGAAGACGGGTCCGGCGGCTTAAAGGCCGACGATTATCCGTCAGAGGCGATCATGGCAGGTCATTCCAAGTTCAAGAACATCATGCACCGCAAGGGCGCGCAGGATAAGAAGCGCTCGAGCATGTTCTCCAAGCTCAGCCGCGAAATCACCGTGGCGGCGAAGATGGGGCTGCCCGACCCCGACATGAACCCGCGCCTGCGCGCCGCGATCGCCGCGGCCAAGGCGCAGTCGATGCCCAAGGACAATATCCAGCGCTCGATCGACAAGGCGTCGCGCGGCGACGCCGAAAGCTACGAGGAGATTCGCTACGAGGGCTTCGGTCCCGGCGGCGTGTCGCTGATCATCGAGGCGCTGACCGACAATCGCAACCGTACCGCGACCAATGTGCGGACGGCGGTGTCGAAGAACGGCGGCAATTTGGGCGCGAGCGGATCGGTCAGCCACGGCTTCGACCGCATGGGCCTGATCAATTACCCGGCAAGCGCCGGCGATGCCGAGAAGGTGTTCGAGGCGGCGCTGGAAGCGGGTGCCGAGGACGTCACCTCGTCCGACGACGGCCATGAGATCTGGACGGCGCAGGGCGACCTGCACGAGGTCGCCAAGGCGCTGGAACCGGTGCTCGGCGAGGCGGAGGGCGCCATGCTCGCCTGGCGGCCGCAGACGATGGTATCGGTCGACGAGGGCGATGCGGCGACGCTGTTCAAGCTGATCGACGCGCTCGACGACGACGACGACGTGCAGACCGTCTGGGGCAATTACGAAGTCTCCGACGAAGTGATGGAGAAGCTGGGTTGAGCCTCAATCCCTCTCCCTCCGGGAGAGGGAAGGGGCCCGCTGCCGCAGGCAGTGGGAAGGGTGAGGGCAGACATGCCCCGCCCTCCGCCCTCACCCTTCCGGCGCTTCGCGCCTCCCTCCAGTATCGGGCTGATCATGCCCCCGGCATGATCTGGTCAGCACGGGGTGCTGTCCACCCGATACTCCCAATGGGAGAGGGATTGTGATCATCATCGGCCTCGACCCCGGGCTCGGCACCACCGGCTGGGGGGTGATCCACGCCGACGGCAACCGGTTGCGCCATATCGCCAACGGGCAGATCAAGACCGATCCGTCGATGCCGCTGCCGCGTCGGCTCGCCAATCTCAACGCCGCGCTCACCGACGTCATCCTCGCCGAGCGTCCCGAGGGCGCCGCGGTCGAGGAAGTGCTGGGCAACACCAATGCGCAATCGACCTTGAAGCTGGGTCAGGCGCGCGGCGTCGTGCTGCTGACCGCGGCGAATGCCGGACTGTTGGTCGGCGAATATCATCCCTCGACCGTCAAGAAGGCGGTGGTCGGCACCGGCGGCGCGGAAAAGCGCCAGATCCAGGCGATGATGGCGGTGCTGCTGCCCGGCGCCAAACTCGCCGGCCCCGACGCCGCCGACGCGTTGGCGGTGGCGATCACCCACGCGCATCATCTGGCGAGTGCGCAGGGCATGGCGCGCAGGGCGAGGATCACCGCATGATCGCACATCTCAAGGGCCGGCTGGATTCGACGGGGATCGACCATGCGGTGATCGACGTCGGCGGCGTCGGCTATCTCGTCGGCGCGTCGTCGCGCACGCTGGCGGCGATCGGCCCGGTGGGCGAGGCAGCGACGCTGTTCACCGAGATGCTGGTCGGCGAGGATTTCCTGCGCCTGGTCGGCTTCGCCACCGCCGGCGAGCGCGACTGGTTCCGGTTGCTGACCGGGGTTCAGGGCGGCGGCGCGCGCGTGGCGCTGGCGATCCTGTCGGCGCTGGAGCCGGGCGAATTGTCCCGTGCGGTCGCGGCGCAGGACAAGGCGATGGTCGCCCGCGCCAATGGCGTCGGACCGAAGCTCGCCGAGCGGATCGTGCGCGAGCTGAAGG
>JAEWJQ010000336.1 GCA_023386515.1 Pseudomonadota bacterium
CAGGTGGACTATCTGGTGGCAGCGGTCAGGCGCCGGCGATCCGCACCGCGGTTTCGCGATAGCTGTGCAGCGCGCGACCCAGCAATGCGGTCAGGCGGGCGACGTCGCCCGGCTGTGGGATCATGCCGTCGCTGACGTAGCGTTCCGCCATCAGCCGCATCTCATAGGCGGTCCAGCGCGGCATGAAGCTAGCCATATTGGCCTCGAAGCCGCTGGGATCGTCGCCGCCATAAGCGACGGGGCGGCCGAGCACCTCCGACCAGATCGCGGCTACCGCCTCGCCGGTCAGCGTGTCCGGCCCGACGACGTTGATGGTCTCGATCGGCAGCGCGACCTCGGCGGTGTCGCGGCGGATCAATTCGATCGCGGCCACTTCGGCGATGTCGCGCGCATCGACCATGGCGATGCCCTTGCCGCCGATCGGCATCGGATAGACGCCATGATTGAGGATGACGTCCTTCACCATCACCTCATTGTCGATGAAGTAGGTCGGGCGCAGGATGGTCGCGCCGAAGCCCATCGCCTCCAGCATTCGTTCGGCGCCGTGCTTCACCGCGAAGTGCGGCACGTTGACGGCCCGATCGGCCTCGAACACCGACAGATAGACCAAGCGGTCGATCCCGGCCTCCCGCGCGAGGTTGAGCGTGATGATCGCCTGGGTGAATTCGTCGCCGGTGACCGCATTCAGCAGGAACAGCGTCCGAACTCCGGCGAAGGCGGAACGCACCGCGTCGATGTCGAGCAGATCGCCCTCTGCGATCTCGACGCCGGCGGGGAAGCATGCCTTGGCGGGGTCGCGGGTGAGCACGCGGACGGCGGCATCGCGCTGCACCAGCTGGTCGACGACGTGGCGGCCGACGCGGCCGGTGGCTCCGATCACGAGAATGGTCATGGCATTCACTCCTTCGCTAGGTCTTGCTGACCAGGCAAAGATGCGTGATCCATGGACATGCAAATAGACGCGCAATCTGGACGCGCCGTCTCACTCGTGGAACGACATGGACCTGCTTGCGCTCGCCGATTTCACGCTCGTCGCCCGTCACGGTGGTTTCGGCAAAGCGGCACGTGCCGCGCGGCGGCCGAAGGCCACCCTGTCACGACGCGTGGCCGAGCTGGAGGCCGCACTCGACCTGCGCCTGTTCGAGCGGGGGCGACGTGATCTCAAACTGACCGAGGAAGGACGCGCGCTGTTCGAGCGCGCCGGCGCGTTGCTGAACGAATTGGAGGAGACCGCCGCAGCGATCGCGTCCGGAAGCGAGCGGGTGCGGGGACGGCTGCGGATCAGCGTGCCCCTGCTGTTCGGGCAGATCGCCATGGGGCGTCTGGCGGCCGAATTCATGCGCCAGCATCCCGAGGTGCGTCTGGACGTGACGACCGACGACCGCGCGGTGGATATGATCGAGGAGGGCTACGATCTCGCGTTTCGCGTCAATCCGTCGCCCGACGAGACGCTGGTCGGGCGCCCATTCCTCCGCGACCGGCTGATGGTGGTAGCGGCTCCCGACATGCCACGGTCGGCCGATGCTGCCGTGCCGGCCGTGGTCCGCGGACACGATGCGTCGACGACCTGGCCGGTGCACACAGGGGACGGACGAACGGAGATGCGGATCGATCCCGTGCTGCGCCTGTCATCGATGGTGATGATCCGCGACGCCGTTCGTGCCGGCGGGGGGGCGGCGCGCCTGCCGCTGTCGCTGGTCTGCCGGGATGTTGCCGCCGGTCGACTCGCCCATTGGGGCGATGTGGCGGATTCCGACATCGCGCTTTGGGCCCTCTATCCGAGCCGCAGATTGCTCAACGCCCGGGTGGCGGCCTTTCTAGAGTTCCTGCGGCGGTCGTTCCCCACCGGAGCGCCGGAGGAGCTTGCCGCCTTCATCGACGGGTGAAGCAGGTGGTCGAAGAGACGCGGCCGCTGCCGCCGCGGAGGGTGGAACCACCTTTGCACAAGCCAGAACGCACACCATCTTAGGGCCATGGATAATCTCGAAGATTTGGGTCTGGTGGACGAAGCCGACATCGTCCTGGACGAGGCCGCGCTCGCGCTGGCGCTGCTCGATCATGATGAGGTCGACATTGGCGCTTATGAGGACGTGCTTTCGGACATCGCGTCCCGCCTGGACGAAGTCGGGGCAAGTGCTGCCGCTGCGTCGGAGCGGGCCGCCTGCCTCGCGCAGGTGCTTGCCCAGGAGTTCGGCTTCTCGGGCGACGCGGCGACCTACGACGATCCCGACAATGCCGACCTGATCCGCGTGATCGACCGTCTGCGCGGTCTGCCGATCAGCCTGTCGATCCTCTACGTCGCCGCCGCTCGCCGCATCGGCTGGGCCGCCGAGATCTTGAACCTGCCCGGCCATGTCCTCGTCCTGGTCGGACAGGAGGCCAAACCGGTGATCATCGATCCATTTCGCGGCGGCGCGCGCGTCGATGGCGACGAGATCAGCGCGCTCCTGGCCTCGGCGAAAAGCGGCGTCTCGGCCGCGGTGCGGCATGTGGCGGCCATGGAGAACCGTGCGATCCTCGTTCGGCTGCTGCTCAACCAGGCAACCCGCGCGGAAAAAGCCGGCAAGGGCCGGCGGGCCCTGGCGCTTTACCGTCGGATGACCTCGGTCGCGCCACAATATCCCCATCCCTGGTGGGAGCGTGCCCGGTTGGAGCTCGTCGACAATGACGTCACGGCCGCGCGGCTCAGTCTTACCGCGTTGCTCGAGATCACGCGCGATCATGCGTTACGAGAGCGGGTCACCGGCACGCTGGCCGCCCTCGCCGCGGGGTAGAGGCCTGCTGGCAGGCGTTTACGCGTTGCCCGTTGCACATGCGCCGGCGTCATCGCATGCTCCGCGGCAAGACGCGGGGGAGACGACGCATGCGTAACGGGTTGATGATCGCGGGCCTGCTCGCTCTGCCGACGGGCGCGCTCGCGCAGGTGTCCCCGACGACCGTCCCGCCGCCCGCCGCGGTTCCGGGGGCGGGCAGCGCACAGGGCGACGTGTCGGTGACGATCTACAACGGCGACGTCGCGCTGGTGCAGGATGTCCGCCAGCTCGACCTCGCCGCCGGCCGCGTCCGCCAGTCTTTCCCCGACGTCAGCGCCCAGATCCGCCCCGAGACGGTGTCGCTCGCCGTGCCGGACGCCGGCATCGTCGAGCAGAATTTCGACTACGACCTGCTCAGTCCGACAAGCCTGATGGAGAAGGCGGTGGGCGAGACGATCACGCTGATCCGCACCAACCCCGCCACCGGCGCAGAGACGCGCGAGCGCGCGCGGGTGCTGGCGGTGAACGGCGGCGTCGTGCTCGACATCGACGGGCGGATCGAGGTGCTGCGCGACGATGGCCTGCCGGTACGCGCGGTGTTCGACCGCGTGCCGGAATCGCTGCGCGCGCGCCCGACCTTGTCGGTGACGCTGGCGAGCACGCGATCGGGATCGCGGCCGGCGAAGCTGTCCTATCTCACCCGCGGTCTCGGCTGGAGCGCCGACTATGTCGCTTTGTTCGACGACAAGGCCGGCACGATCGACGTGCAGGGCTGGGTGACGCTGCGCAACACGAGCGGCACCACCTTCACCAACGCCAGGACCCTGCTCGTCGCCGGCGAGGTCGGCAGCGCAACCGACGGCGACGACGAGCCGGTTCGTCCGCGGCGTCCGGTACGCACTCGCGCCGGTACCGAAACGTCGACGCGCGAACAGCTCGGTGACTATTACCTATACCCCCTCGCCGAGCGGACCACGATCGCCGACAAGCAGACCAAGCAGGTCAGCTTCCTCGATGCTAAGGGCGTCGCCGCCAGTTCGGGCTATCGCTTCGAGAACGGCTGGCTTGGCACCGCCGACGCGCCGCGCAGCGCGCAGAGCGTACTCCGCTTCTCCAATCGCGGCGGCGCCGGCGGGGTCGGCGATGCGCTGCCCGCCGGTACGGTGCGCGTCTACATCCGCGATGCCCGCGGCCAGCCGCAGTTCACCGGCGAAAACCGCATCGAGCACACGCCACAGGGCTCGACGATCGCGCTGCCGACCGGCGACGCCTTCGACGTCAAGGTTCAGCCGACCATCGTCGAACACACGCGACTGGCC
>JAEWJQ010000391.1 GCA_023386515.1 Pseudomonadota bacterium
CTCCCCCGTCGGGGTACGCGGCCGCGCCGCGACTACCGCGCGCGGGACCGGCCGCGACCGCGGCTCCTCACCATAATGATAGAGGACGTCGGCGATCTCGCCCTCGTCGGCGGTGTTGAGGAAATCGGCGGCGCTCGGCCCGTCCTGGCTCATCCGCATGTCGAGCGGCCCGTCGGACTGGAAGGAAAAGCCCCGCCCCGCCTGGTCGAGCTGCATCGACGACACACCGATGTCCATCGTCAGCCCGTCGACCGGCGCGTCGAGCGCCGCCTCCAGCGCCGAAAAGTCGCTGTGCACCAGCGTCAGCCCGTCGAGGGCCGCCGCCCGCCCCGCCGCGATCGCATCCGGATCGCGATCGAAGGCGATGACGCGCGCGCCGGTCGCCAGGATCGCGCGCGTATAGCCCCCGGCGCCAAAGGTCGCGTCGACCATCGTCTCGCCGGGCGCAGGCGCCAGCGCGGCGATCACCTCGCCGAGCAACACCGGGATATGGGGGGCGTCAGTCAAGCGCGATCCCCTTGTCCTGGCAGTAGAAGCGGCAGGCGGCGACCATCTGCGGCGCGATGCCGGGGGTGGAGAGCAGGGTCTTCGGGTCCCAGATCTCGATATAGTCGAACGTCCCCCAGAAGAAGGCGTGGGCGCCGATGTTGGCGTAGAAGCGCGGAAAGCCCGGCATGATGAACCGGCCGGAACCGTCGAACGGCACCGCCTCGCCATTGGCGCCGCCGCGCTTGATGTTGTGGTCGATCTTGCCGTCTGCACCGCGCGACAGGGCGACCCGCTCGTTCAGCTCGCGCTTCAGCTCGTCGACATAGGCCGGATCGTAGGCGATCAGGCAGGGCTGGTCCTCGTGCGCAGCGACGATCACCGTGCCGCCGTCCTTGCCGTCGGCGCGCGGCGCATTCTCGGCCAGCGTCGATCGCAGGGCATTCGGGATCGCGACACGGCCCTTGTCGTCGACAAGAGCAAGTCCGCTTCCCTGATAATTGCCCCTTTCCGTCACGCCCGCCTCGCACCATGGCGCGCACGGCATCACACCTTCGAAAACCGGCCATCGCCGCCTTCCGAGCTCCTTGCAAAACGCAAAGGGTGACACCTGCCCCGTTGTCAGATGTCGATACCAACAGGCCTGCGGGGACGCAACGGGATTTTAGGGGAAAGGCGGGGAATTCGCACCCACTAACGGGTCAATCCGGCGGGGAATGACCCCAAAACGCGAGACGGCGGAACCCGGGCAAGCGGCTGGAATCGCCGCTGCCGGCGCCGTTTGCGGGCACCGTCCCCGATTTTCCCCGCCCGATCACTTGGCGGCGAGGCTGTTGCTGGTGGAGGGGGCGACGCCGAGTTCGGCGAGCGGTTCGCCCGAGCCGTCGGCCTGCCCGGAATCGATGTTGGTGATGGCGATGTTGGCGACCACCGACGCCTGTGCGGATCCGGCGGTGGCGATCGGCCGCTCGCGCGTGGCCGAGCCCAGGATCGCGGAGGCGACGGCGATCAGCAGCACCACGGCTACCAGGCCGATCATGCCGACCTTGACCCGCTGGACGGTCTGGGATGTGTCGCGCGACGATCTCATCTTGCCGTATCTATATAACGGCTTGTCACGCGTTTGTCGAATACGGACGCGACGATTGCGGACGGACCCGAATCACGCCAGGCCCTTCGCCTCCCGCCACGCCGGATCGTAGAGCGACGAGAGATAGCGGAAGCCCGTGTCGCACAGGATCGTCGCGATACGCTTGCCCGGCCCCAGATGCCGCGCCAGCCGCACCGCGCCGGCGACGTTGATCCCCGACGACAGGCCCAGGCACAGCCCCTCCTCCGCCAGCAGCCGCTGCACCCATTCCCAGCCCTCCTGGTCGGAGATGCGGAATTGCGTGTCGACCGGCGCTCCTTCCAGATTGGCGGTGATCCGCCCCTGCCCGATCCCTTCCGCCACCGAACTGCCCTCGCTGCGCAATTCGCCGCAGGCGTAATAGTCGTAGAGCGCGGCGCCATAGGGGTCGCTGAGCGCGATACACACCGCCTCGTCCTTCGCCTTAAGGCCCAGGCCGACGCCCGCGAAAGTGCCGCCGGTGCCGACCGCGCAGGTAAAGCCGTCGATCCGCCCCTCCATCTGCGCCCAGATCTCCTCGGCGGTGCCGGTGATGTGGGCGCGGCGGTTGGCGACATTGTCGAACTGGTTCGCCCATAGCGCATTGTCGCGCTCCTCGGCGATGCGGCGGCTGGTGTGGACGAAATGATAGGGCGACGAATAGGGCGCGGCGGGCACCAGCACGAGTTCGGCGCCGAGCGCGCGCAGCGTGTCCATCTTCTCGCGGCTCTGCGTCTCGGGCATGACGATGATCGTCTTGTAGCCCTTGGCATTGGCGACCAGCGCCAGGCCGATGCCGGTGTTGCCCGCCGTGCCCTCGACGATCGTGCCGCCCGGTCGCAACGCCCCGCGCGCCTCCGCATCCTCGACGATGCCCAAGGCGGCGCGGTCCTTCACGCTCGCGCCGGGATTGGCGAATTCGCACTTGCCGAAGATATCGCAGCCGGTCGCCTCGCTCGGTCCCTTCAGGCGGACCAGCGGAGTGTTGCCGATCAGGGCGAGCGTATCGGGGGTCGTGTGCATCGCCGCTAGATGGCGCGGGCCAGGCGGCGCGGCAACCCGCGATCGCTGCGCGGCGCAGGCCAGCTTTCAAAAGCGCAAGCTCGGCTTGGCGGTTCGCCGCAATGGGGACGCAACGCCCTTGACGCTCCATGTTGCATACGCGAAGCACCGCCGCGCTATGAAGAGCCCCCTCCTCCTCCCCGCCGCCGCCACGCTGCTTGCGCTGGCCGCCTGCAACAACAAGCCGGCCCAGCCCGAGGTCGTCGACACCAATCCCGATCCGATGGCGACGCAGCTCGCCAACCGCGCCCCGGTCGAACTGCCGCCCGCGATCAAGGCGGAGAAGACCTTCCGCTGCAAGGATAACAGCCTCGTCTACGTCACCTTCTTCGAGGGCGACAAGCAGGCGCTGGTGCGCACCGAAAAGGCTGGCTCGCCGACCCGCCTGACCGCCGACAAGGGCGGCGATCCGCTCACCGCCACCGGCGGCTGGAAGCTGACCGGCGATCCCAGCAACATCACCTTGGCCCGGCCGGGCAAGGACTCGCTGACCTGCAAGTCCTGATCGCGTCGGTCTGACCCGCACAGACGGGGCCGGTGGCATGCGCCGCCGGCCCTTTTTGTTACGGGCGCATGACGCGTCTCGACGCGATAGGTCCAAAACGATACGTTCTGCCGCATGGCGACCATCGCGATCTACAGTTCCAAGGGCGGCGTCGGGAAGACCAGCATCACGGTCAACCTCGGATGGTGCGCCGCGACCCAATCGTGCCGCCGCACCCTCGTCTGGGATCTCGATCCGCAGGCGGCGGCGAGCTGGATCCTCGCCCGGCCCGGCGGACGGGCAGCGGATCGGGCGCAGGCGATCTTCACCCAGGACATCGCCGCCGCCGCGCAGGCGCGACCGACCGCCGTGCCGCGGCTTGACCTGATCGCCGCTGACCCGTCGCTGCGCGACCTCGACCACACG
The DNA here is from genome assembly GCA_023386515.1 of Pseudomonadota bacterium. Next base: position 3,567 of record JAEWJQ010000391.1, read on the forward strand.
CTCCATGCCTTGGGCAAGCGCAAGCGGCTCGGCCGGCTGATCGAGGCCTTGAGCGACTATGATCACGTCCTGCTCGACTGCCCGCCCGGTCTGACCGAGACCACCGAACAGGTGATCCGCGCCGCCGATCTGATCGTCGTGCCCGTCGTCCCCGCCCCGCTCGCGCAGCGCGCCTTGGACGAGGTGATGCGGCATCTTGGCGGCAAGGTGCCGGTGCTGCCGGTCCATGCCATGGTCGACCGTCGGCGCCGGCTCCACGCCGATGCCCTGGCGGCCCAGCCGGACTGGCCGGCGATCCCGGCCGCCAGCGCGGTCGAGGCGATGGGGCAGCATCGCGCGCCGGTTGGCACCTACGCGCCGCGCTCCGCGGCCGCACGCGCCTTCTGCGAGCTCTGGGTCGCGATCGAGCGGCGGATCGCCCCGCGACCGTCATCCGCATGACATACGGCGATCCCGAAACGGTCATATCCCGCCCCTAATCGCCCGCCACCGCGATCGCGCGGATGTTGGGGGATTACATGGCCGTTTCTTCGTTCGCCGCACGCCATTGTGCGGCTCTCGCCTTGGCATCGTCGCTGCTCGCCGCGGCCCCTGCGCTCGCCCAGGATGGCGCGTCGGCCACCGCACAGCCCGATGCCACCAACGGCGAGCAGGGGCTGATCGTCGTCACCGGCAAGCGCGCGACCCGTTCCGCGGTGACGCTGGAAGGCAGCGAGATCCAGAAGGTGCTGGCCGGCGTCAATCCGGTGAAGGCGATCCAGACGCTGCCCGGCGTCCAGTTCGAAACCGCCGATCCCTGGGGCAATAACGAACAGAATATCTCGCTGCTCGTCCACGGCTTCAACCAGAACCAGCTCGGATTCACCCTCGACGGTGTCCCGCTCGGCGACCAGAGCTACGGCAATTTCAACGGCCTCTCCCCCCAGCGCGCCGTAATCAGCGAGAATGTCGGCCGGGTCAGGCTCACCGCCGGCGCGGCCGATCTCGGCACCGCCTCGGTCAGCAATCTCGGCGGTGGCCTCGAAACCTACACCAGCGATCCTGCCGCCAGCTATGGCGCGCGCTTCGGCCAGACGATCGGCAGCTATGATGCGAGCCGCACCTATCTGCGCCTCGACAGCGGCCTGGTCGACGGTCTCGGCGGCAGCAACGCCGGCTATGTCTCGGTCGTCCGCCAGCGGGCGCGGGCGTGGGAGTTCGACGCGCGGCAGGGCGGCTGGCAGGCCAATGCCAAATTCGTCCACAAGGGCGAGCGCGACACGCTCACCGGCTATTTCGCTCTGTCCGACAAGGTCGAGCCGAACCAGGATTCGGTCGCCCACAATGCCGGTGGCGCGGAGCCTTATTATCGCTCGCTGCTGTTCCCGGACTGGCAGGCGGCGCTGCGCTACGTCGATGGCAACGGCGCGCCGCCGACCAACAACCCGAACAATTACGCCAATTACTTCGGCGATGCGCAGCGGACCGACTATCTCGCCTATCTCAAATACGAATATCGGTTCAGCGATGCGGTCAGCCTGTCGCACCAGATCTACGGCCATCATGACGAGGGTCAGGGCCAGATCACCGGACCGATCGCCGCCGCCGGCCTGCCCGGACTGTTCCGCATCTATTATCCGGGCCAGAATCTGAAGCAGGTGTTCGGCAATTCCGGCTATGCGTTGCGCACCACCGAATATGGCATCGACCGGCGCGGCCTGATCTCGACGCTGCAGGTCCGTACCGGCGCGCACGAGATCGAACTGGGCGGATGGTATGAGCACAATCGCAACACGATCTTCCGCCGCTGGTATGCCGCGCCGGTCGACAGCCCGCCCTCGCCCTATGAATGGGCCGATCCCGCGCTGCGCCGGCTCACCCAATATGCCAGCGTCGTCAGCTACGACATCATCCAGCTCCATTTGCAGGACCGCTGGCACGTCACCCCCGATCTGGCGATCGAAGCCGGGTTCAAGTCGAGCCTGCAGTTCGCCGACGGCCGCATTCCGGTCCAGCCGCTGCCCGGCGCCCTGCCCGGCTCGTCGACCGGCTTTCCAGAAGGCAGGCTGAACACTCGCAAATGGTTTCTGCCCGCGATCGGCGCGGTGTGGGACATCACGCCCGACGACCAGCTGTTCGCCCACGTCCAGAACAACGTGCGCCAGTTCCAGGCATCGGTCGCGGCCGGCCAGTCGCCCTACAACGTCGGCAGCCAGCAGGCGTTCGACCGGATCAGGAGCAGCGTCGAACCGGAAAGCTCATGGACCTACGAGGCCGGCCTGCGCACCCGCCACCAGCTCGCCTTCGGCCCGGTCACCGGCGTCGAAGCCCAAGTCAGCGCCTATCACGTCGCCTTCCGCAACCGGATGCTGTCGATCAGCCCGACGACGGTGATCGCCTCGGTGATCGGCGGCGTGCCGATCCTGCAGAACGTCGGCGGCGTCACCACCAACGGCATCGATGCCGCGGCGACGCTGCGCTTCGGCGGCGGCCTGTCGCTGTACAACGCGCTGTCCTACAATCGCTCGCGCTACGACGACGATTATACCAGCGGCACCACCGTCGTCCCGACCGCGGGCAAGGACGTGCCGAACGTCGCGCGCTGGCTGAACAAGACGGTGGTCACCGCCACGGCCGGGCCGGTCGAGGTGCAGGCGATCGGCGACTATGTCGGCCGGCGCTTCGCCACCTTCACCAACGACCAGTCGGTGCCCGGGCGGTTCCTGCTCGGCCTGCAGGCGGCGTACGGGCTTGGCCCGATCCCCGGCACCGCGTTCAAGTCGCTGCGTCTGTCGGTCAACATCACCAACGTGACCAACCGCAAGGGCGTTTACGAGATCGTCGTCGGCGCCGCGAGCAAGACGTGGAACAGCTATGCCCAGCCGCCGCGCCAGGCATTCCTGACGCTGTCGGGCGCGTTTTGATCGGCGATCGCCACCGAACCTTGGGCTTCCCCTTCCCGTTGCCGAACGGGAAAGGGGGCAGCGCCGGATGCGCCCGGCTTGCGACGCGGCACCAATTGGCGCGGTCGAGCAAGTATTCGGCTCGAACGTCTTGCCGAATCCACTTTCACCATTGCCGCCCATCACTGCCGCCCCTAAGCTTCGGCAATCGCATCGAAGATCACGCGACCTCGTGTTACAATCGGGAGTAAATTGTATGACGAAGCGGCTTCTACTCCTCATCATCCCCGCACTGGCGCTCACCGCGGCAAAGGACGATCCGCTCGCGGGTCGCGCGGCGGGCAAGCCGGTGCAGTGTATCAGCGACCTCGACGCCCGGTCGCAGGTGCGCATCGTCGACGACAAGACCATCGCCTATTCGCGCACCGCCAACCGCATCTGGATCACGCATCCGCAGGGCGCCTGCCCCGGCCTGCATCCGATGCGCAGCCTGGTGGTCGAACGGCGTGGCGCGCAATTGTGCAGCGGCGATCGTTTCCGCACCGTCCAGGCGACGTCGTCGGTGCCGTCGGGCGTGTGCCAGTTCGGCGCCTTCACACCCTATGACAAGGTCGCGGCGGCGCGCTGATCCGGTGCGGGCGATCACGCGGCGGTTCGCGGCCATCGCCGCCCTGGCGATGGCCGCCGCATCGCCGCCCGGCCCCGCCCCCGCCGCTGCCTTTAATGTGTTTTCGGGCGACGGCACGGACCCGCGCCGCTATCTCGAACCGCGCGATCCTTTGTGGCGCAGGCTGCTGCCCGTCGGCCAGCTGACCTCCGAATTCGCCATGCAGAACAAGCAGGGTCAGGACGGCTTCGGCAGCATCATGCCGGGCATGGGCACCGCCTTTCTGGTGTCGCCCTGCTATGCGATGACCAGCTACCACGTGCTGTTCGGCACCGCCCTCGTCTCCTACGACCCGATGGAACGTTATGCCGTCCGCATCCGCTTCGGCATCGATGCCAAGGGCGGCGCCGCGGTGATGGCGCGCGGGCAGGTGCGTGTCTGGGACTTGGCGGGTCCGGCGACACCCGATGTCGCGCTGATCCGCCTCGACCATTGCTACGGCCGGGACATCGGCTGGCTCGACCTGCCGCTCGGTCCGCCCCCTGCCGGCTCAGACGCCGGCGTTCCGCTGGTCATGGCGAGCATCTCGCGCGACCGCAGCATGCGGCGGCTGAGTGTCCAGCAGGGTTGCGCGATCCGGGCGATCGACCGGCGTCGCGGCTGGCTGTTCCACGATTGCGCCACCCGCGAGGGCGCGTCGGGCGCGCCGCTGCTGGCCGGAACCACCGTCGTTGGCATGAATGCGGGCGAGTTCGGCGCGATGCGCCGGCCGCTGACGCGCTTCGAGCCGGCCCATGCCAATTGGGCGATCGCGGCCGACTGGCTGACCCGGTCGCCGACGCTGCGCAACCTGATCGCCGAGGATCGCGCGCGCATCGCCAATCCGCTCGCCGGCTCCGCGCCGCCGGCATCCTGACCCGGGTCCGCTGTCGCTACGCCGCCCGTGCGACCATGTCGGCGTGGGGCAATCGGTCGAGGGCGAAACGCCGCCAAAGGGGCTGGCCGACCATGGCGCGGCAGATCGCGCGCCAGAATGAATCCTCGCCGCCCAAGGCGATCGTGCTGCCGGGTCGACGGGGCCATGCACGGTGCAGCATCGCCCGCGCGACATCGGCGCGGCCGGACAGGATCAGCGTGGCCATGGCTTGCAGCGTCGTATCCGTGCCGGAGCGCGCCTCTGGCGGGTAGAGGTGCAGCGTCGCCCCGACATCTGTCGCCCACGCCGCCAGTTCGCGCCGCACGCCGATTTCGCGGGCGAGAAGGTCGGATGCGGAGGTGGGCGCGCGGGTCATCGCCGCGACATCCGCCACCGGCCGCCCCGCCCGCCACCGCACGGGCAGCGGCACGATCACCGCCCCCGCATGGGCCGCGCCGTTGAAATATTCGATGTCGAAGGGCAGCATCACGCGCAGGCCGTCATGCGCATGAGTGACGCGGATCGCGGTAAACCGCTCGCCTCGCAACGTGTCGATCCTCAACATCGCGCCGAAGCGGATCGCGAACAGATCGCCGTCGCCGCCCGACCCCCCGTCGTTGCCGACGATGACGAGGTCGGGATCGCCCGGCACATCGCCATGGTCGGCTAATATCGCGACCGACATATAGCCCGCGCCGAGCGGGCGGATCATGCCGGCCGACCGCAGCCACAAGGACCGGCAGCTTTCGTCATGATCACCGCCCGGCAGGCAGGGCCGCGTCTCGATCGCCGCGCCCTTCCCCTGCCAGATCACGCCCGGCGGCGGCAGGCGACTATCCGGCGCCGCCATCCCCAAGGTCAGCAACACCAGCGGCAGCACGAAGCGCACGACGATCCTCCTTTCGGCAAGACCGTCATCCTGCCCAACGGCAAACGGCGGGACAAGCATCCGCCCGCCCGCCGTCCGCCATTTTGTACATGCCAGATGACCCCGGCCGCGGCCTACCGCGGTCGGAGCCAGGCCGGATCAGAAGGTCAGCTGCACACCAGCGGTGAAGCGCCGACCCAACAGGTCGCCATAGCTCGCCGGGATGATGTAATCGCCGAACTTCTGGCCGCGACGGTTGAGCAAATTGGTCACCGCGAAGTTGAAGCGGAACTGCTTCGCCACGTCGATGTAGATGGACGGATTGATCGTCCAGAACTCCTTCAGCTTGTCGAACTCGCGGATGTCAGCGCCGCGCGTGGCGCGCGAGAACAGCTGCTGCCCGGTGTAGTTGAAGGACGACACCAGACCATAGCCATCGCCGATATAGGCAACGTTCATCTGACCAGCGAAGGTCGGATCGCCGATCGTGCCGTCGATCCGCTGCGGCGCGACACCGGTGATGTCGTTGACCCGCTTGCCGGTGTAGAGCAGGTTGCCATCGAACACGAGCGTACCGGGCAGGTTCAGCCCTTGCAGCGAAGTCCGATAGTCGAGTTTTGCCTGGATGCCCTCGTACAGATAGTTCTTGCCGTTGATGAAGCCGCTGACCACACCTGGGTTGAGTGGGTCGACGACCACCTGACCGCCGCGATCACCACCATTGGCAGCCGCTCCGCCCTGGCCGGCAGCATAGCGCTTGATCTGCGAGCAGAAGGCGTTGCCGTTGGCCGGATCAGCGGTGTTGAAGTTCGGATTGTCGAAACAGGCGGAATCGATGTCGGCCACGGACAGGTTGGAGATCGGATCGTCGATGCTGATGTGCAAATAGTCGACGGACAGCGACAAGCCGCGAATCCAGCGCGGCTGAATGATCGCGCCGAACGAATAGCTGTTCGCCACCTCATTCTTCAGCGTCGGATTGCCGCCAGACTGCGATGGCACGGTCGCCGCAGCCGCGTCGAGCGGCGTCGCATTGGGGTATTTGGCCAGGAACGCGGCGCAATTACGCTGACGATTTGCCGGAGCCGGACCACCGTTGATCGCGCCGGGTGCGCACAGGTCGTCGACCGTGTCGAACGCGTTCGCAGTCGGCAGGAACAACTCCGTGATTGCCGGTGCGCGGAACGAGCGCGTGAAGTTGCCGCGGAACAGGATGTCGCGGACGGGCGCAATCTCCACACCCGCCGACCAAGAGAAGAAGCCGCCGTTAACGGTGTTGTCGACGTAGCGACCACGGCCAATAACGGTGAACTGATTGAGGAAACTCAGACCGTTATCGGCGGTGACCAGCGGCACGCGAACTTCGCCGAACACCTCATCGGTGTTGTACTCGCCGGACAGCGGGCTGATCGGCACCGAACGGCCCAGACCCTGCTGCTCGAACTGGCTGGGCGTGAACGAGCCCTTCTCGTTGCGATGCTCGTAGCCGACGTTGAAGCCGACTTGGTTGCCGAACAGCTTGAACAGCTCGCCGCCGACGTTGGCGTTGATGACATACTGCTCGAGCACGCTGCGCGTCGTGTGCTGGTTTACGACGTAATTGCGCGCGGCGGCGCTCGCCACGCCCTCACCGAAGATGTTGAGCGGCACGCAGGCGCTGTCGGCGATCGGCGTTCCTTCCGGCGCGGCGAAGCCGTTCTCCGACCCTGCCGTGGTCGGAGCCGTGGTGCAGACGATCTGGCCGGCCGCATTGCGCGTCACGTTCACCGCATTGATGAAGTTCTGCGCATTGAGGTCCTGGTTGGTGTCGCGGATCAGCGTGCGGCCGTAGGTGCCGCTGACCTCGTAGTTCAGCGCATGGCCGCCGAGCGTGAAGTCGCCGCGCATACCCGCGACGCCGCGCAGGATGTCGGTCTGCGAGAAGCCCGACGTATCGGCCAGATCGATCGACGCCCGCGAGACGTCGAACGAGCTGACGCCCAGCGCCTGGAACTGCTGGCGCGCCTGATCGGTCAGGAACGGGTTGGTGATATCGAAGGACAGCGGCCCGCTGGTCCCGCCGAACAGGTTGCTGTTGAACGTCGGCTGCGTGACCAGCTGATCGGCGCGCGAATGATACCATTCGCCCGACGCGAAGAAGCGGGCGGCGTCGGAGAAATCGTAGCTGACGAAGCCGTTAACGGTGTCGCGCTTCAGATCGCTGGTGATCTGCGAGAAATCGTTGAAGCGGAAGCCGTCGCCGCCGCTCGCATAAATGCCTGGGAAGATGATGCCGCGGTTGAAGGGCACCAGATTGCCGCTGCGGTCGAACTGATAGCGCTGGTTGACCCCGGCGACGCCGTCGCCGGCCGCATTTTGATTGTAGGTGATCAGGCCGCCACGGGTCAGATAATAGATGCTGATGTCGCGGGCGACGATCGTGCCCGGAAAACCGTCGGTGCTGCTGTTGTTGTAGCCGATGTTCGGATCGATACGCCCATCGTTGGCCGGCGTGATCGTCGTGCCGCGGCCCAACCCGGCCGCCTGTGTCGAGGACGGATTGGTGACGTTTCCAAGGTTCTGGCGCAAGAAGTCGCGCCCGTTATACAGCACGCCGTCCACGCTGTCGCGCGAGTAGGACAAGGTGACGTTGCCCTTGCCGCCGGCGAAATCATGGCCGGCGAGGATCGAGGCGTTGTAGCGGAAATTGTCGCCTTCTTCCGTGACGCCGCTGGTGAAGGACGTGGTGACGCCCTTGTAGCGGGTCTTCAGGATGACGTTGACGACACCGGCGATGGCGTCCGAGCCGTAGACCGGCGCGCCGCCGATCGAAATGTCCTCGATCCGGTCGACCAGGATCGAGGGGATGACGTTCAGGTCGACCTGCGACCCGTAGCTGCTGCTGTTGAACAGCGACGTCACGTTCGAGGTGACGAAGCGCTTGCCGTCGACCAGCACCAGCGTCCGGTTCGAGCCGAGGCCGAACTGGTTGACGAAGTTGACGCCCTGGCCATAGCTGCCCTGCGCGCCGTCCGGCGTCGTGCTGCCGCGGAACTGCGGCAGTTCGTTCAGCGCATTGGCGACGTTGGTGATGCCGCGGTTCTCGAGATAGGCGTCGCCAACCGTGACGGTCGGCTCGAGCGAGGTCAGGTTGCGCACCTTGATGCGCGAACCGGTGACGACGATGTCGTTGCGACCGGCCGGACCGGCGCGCTCGCTCTGGTCGCCCGCGGCGTCGGGCCGCGTGTCGGGCGTCGCCACTTCGGTGCCGACCGGGCACGGGGTGTTGG
>JAEWJQ010000014.1 GCA_023386515.1 Pseudomonadota bacterium
CTTCCTTGGCAGCCTGGGCATCCGCCTTGGCCTGCAGCGCGGCGGCCTTGTCGGCATCGTCCTTCGCCCGCGCGGCGGCCGCGGCGGCGGCGGCCTCCTGCGTCTTGGCGGCGAGGATCTCCTCCGCCGATTCGCGGTCGACGACCGTGTCGTATTTGGCGCCGATCGCGTCGGTCTGGATCAGCACGCGGCGTTCGTCGGGGGTGACGGGGCCGACGCGGCTGGCCGGCGGCTTGATCAGCGTGCGCGTCACCGGCGACGGCGCGCCGTCGGGCTGGAGCAGCGCCACCAAAGCCTCGCCGCCCTTCAGCTCGGTGATCGCGGTGGTGACATCCACGCCGGGATTGGCGCGGAACGTCTCCGCCGCGGACCGCACCGCCGCCTGATCGCGCGGCGTGAAGGCGCGCAGCGCATGCTGGACCCGGTTGCCGAGCTGGCCCGCGACCTTGTCGGGCACGTCGATCGGGTTCTGGGTGATAAAGTAGATGCCGACGCCCTTCGACCGGATCAGCCGCACGACCTGCTCGATCTTGTCGAGCAACGCGTCGGGTGCGTTGTCGAACAACAGATGCGCCTCGTCGAAGAAGAAGACCATCTTCGGCTTGTCGGGGTCGCCCACCTCGGGAAGATGCTCGAACAGCTCGCTCATCAGCCAGAGCAGGAAGGTCGCGTACAGCTTCGGCGCGGCCATCAACTTGTCCGCGGCGAGGACGTTGACGATGCCACGGCCCCGATCGTCGCTGGTCAGGAAATCTGCGAGGTCGAGCGCCGGTTCGCCGAAGAACTTGTCGCCGCCCTGGCTGCGCAGCTGGAGCAGCGAGCGCTGGATCGCACCGATCGACTGCTTGGAGACGTTGCCGTATGTGGTGGTCAGCGCGTCGGCGCGTTCCGCGCAGTGGCTGAGCATCGCCTGCAGATCGTCGAGGTCGATGAGCAGCAGCCCCTCGGTATCGGCGACGTGGAAGGCGATGGTCAGCACGCCTTCCTGCACGTCGTTGAGGTCCATCAGCCGGGCGAGCAGCAGCGGGCCCATCTCGCTGACGGTGGTGCGGATCGGGTGACCCTGCTCGCCGTACAGGTCCCAGAATTGCACGGGATTGTCGGCGTAGGACCAGTCGCCGTCGCCGATCTCCTGCGCGCGGGCGGCGAAAGTGGCGTGCGTCTTGGCGGCGGGCGAGCCGGCCATGGCGAGGCCGGACAGGTCGCCCTTCACATCGGCGACGAAGCTCGGCACGCCGACCTTGGAGAAGCCCTCGATGATGCCCTGCAGCGTCACCGTCTTGCCGGTGCCGGTGGCGCCGGCGATCAGGCCGTGGCGGTTGGCGCGTTTCAGGTCGAGGCTCTGCGGGTTCGCCCCACCCTCGCCCGCGCCGATGAAGATGCCGTCCGCCATGCTGCCGCTCCCGCTATGTGGTGAGAGGGTGATAGCGAGGCTGCCGGCAAAAAGAAGAGGTCCCGGCCCTCACCCTCCGCCGGCGGCGAAGGGTGAGAGCGGAACGACGTTACTTGCCGATCTTCAGCGGAATGAAGGCCGGGTTGCCGCGGCCTCGCTGGACCAGCGCCAGCACCGACGGACGGCCCGCCGCCTTGGCCTGCGCGACGAGGCGCGCGACGTCGGCGGCGGTGCGTACCGGCGTACCGTTGATCGCCTGGACGACGTCGCCACGGCGCAGCTTGCCCGACGCATCGCTCGACGAATCGACCGTCGCGATGACCACGCCCTGCACTGTCGGATCGACGCCGATCGCACGGGCGATCCCCGGCGTCAGCGGCTGGACATTGAGGCCGAGCGGTGCCGACGACCCCTGGGTGGTGCCGGCACCGGTGCTGTCATCGTCCGAGCCGTCGTCCTGCTGCTGGTCGCCGGGGCCGAAGCCGCCGGAGTCGTCACCACCATTCTGCAGCGCGCGCAGCTGATCGTGCGACGGCCGGGTCGTGACCTGGATGTTGACCGTCTGACGCTGACCGCCACGTAGCACGTCGAAGCGCGCCGTCGTGCCAGGCTGCAAGTTGGAGACGAGACGGGTGAGCGTCTGATCAGGATTCACCTGCTGACCATTGATCGCGACGACCACGTCGCCGGCCCGCAAACCGCCCTTCGCCGCTGGGCCGTTCGGTTCGACGCGGGCGATCAGCTCACCTTGATTCTTCGGGATGCCCAGCGCCGCGGCCGCATCATCGTCGACGCCGCCGCCGATCGACACGCCGATATAGCCGCGGGTGATCTTGCCGCCCTTCATGAACGTCTCGATGATCGGCGCGGCGGTCGCCGCGGGAATGGCGAAGCCGATGCCGATGTTGCCGCCCGACTGGCTGAAGATCTGCGAGTTGATGCCGATCACATTGCCGTTGAGGTCGAACATCGGGCCGCCCGAATTGCCCTGATTGATCGCCGCATCGGTCTGGATGAAGCGGTCGTAGGCGCCAAGCTGACCGGTGACGCGGTTGATCGCCGAGATGATGCCGGCGGTGACCGTACCGCCGAGACCGAAGGGTTCACCGATCGCCAGCACCCAGTCGCCGACACGCGCGCGGCTCGAATCGCCCCACTTGACGAAGGGCAGGCCGGTCGCGTCGATCTTGAGCAGGGCGTGGTCCGAATCCTGATCCTTGCCGATGACGCGCGCCGTATATTCCTTGCGGTTGTTGAGCGTGACGGTGATCGAATCCACCGTCGCCCCCTGCGCACCCGGCGAGATGACGTGATTGTTGGTCACGACATAACCGTCGGCGGAGATCAGGAACCCCGATCCGAGCGAGGCGCCCTCGCGCTTCACCGGCGCGCCGTTGCCGCCGCCCTGACCGAAACCGAACAGATCGCCGAAGGGCGTGCCCTGGAACGGATTGGCCTGCTGGCGCTGGACGATGGTCTGCTTGGTCGAGATGTTGACCACCGCCGGCTGCAGCTTGGCCACCATGTCGGCGAAGCTCATCGGCGCACCGGCCCGCGGCGCCGTCGCCTGGATCGCACCCGGCTCATTCTGCGCGACCTGCGCGGTGGAGGGCTGAAGGGCCAGCGTGGCGGCCGCGCCGCCGAGGAGAAGCGCACTGGTGATGGCGTAGGCGTTGCGCACTAGACTTGGGTCCTCTTCTTGAATTGGTCCCGTCGGGATGGTGCCTTAGTGGACCAAATCGGCTGAACGTCGCTTGAATATTAACGCGCGCGACAGGTGGAGGGTCCCCGCGTCGCGATCAAGGGCGGTGCAGGCCCACTCCCCCAGGCAGGCGCCCGCACCGTACCCTGAATGGGCGGCCGGCTGGGGGAGTGGGCCTGCACCGCATCCACGCAAGTGGATGACCGTCAGCGCCCGCGCCCTTCGAATTCGCGCAGATAGCTGTTGTTCGGCGACAGGATGATCGACGTCGACCCTTCCGGGGTCTGGCCGTTGCCGGCGGCGCCGAAGGTCCGGCGGTACGACTGCATCGCGCGGTAGAAGTCGTAGAAGTCGGCGTCCTTGGTGAAGCTTTGCGCGTAGATGCGCGCCGCCTGGGCGTCCGCCTCGGCGCGGATGATCTGCGCGTCCTTGTTGCCCTGCGCCCGGATCGTCGTCGCCTGCTGCTCGCGCGCGGTGCGCATCCGCGCCAGCGCGCGGTCAAGCGGGCTGCCGTCGGGCAGGTCGGCGTGCTTGATCCGCACGTCGACGATCTGCACGCCATATTGGCTGGCGAGCCGCTGCAGCCGCGACTGGATATTGTCCATCACCTGATCACGTTCCGGCGACAGCAACGTCGCGAAGGGCTGGTTGCCGAGTTCGTTGCGGATCGAGCTGCCGAGCAACGGACGCAGCGCGTCGGTGATCCGCGTCTCGGTCGACGAGGTGCTGCCCGTCGCGTTCACCGCCTTCAGCGGATCGACGATGCGGAAGCGGGCGAAGGCATCGACCTCGAGCCGCAGCTGATCGGACGACAGCACCTGCTGATTGTCATAATCGACGTCGAGGATGCGCTTGTTCAGCCAGACCAGCCGGTCGACGAACGGGATGCGCGCGATCAGCCCGGCGCCCGTGCGGCCGAAGGTCTCGCCCTGACGCCAGGCGTTGACGGTGCGCACCGGCTGCTCGAAGCGCAGCACGACTACCTGCTGCGTTTCCGGCACGATGGTGATCGTCGCGGCGAGCAGGATGACCGCAACGAGCGCGGCGAGGCCGAGCGTGACCGGGTTCTTCCACAGATTGCTCACTGGCCACCTCCCTGCGCAGGCGCGGCCTGGACGGTGGTCGCCGGAGCCTCGCCATTCGCTTCGGGCAGTTTGCGGCCCTGTGACAGCGGCAGGTACGGCACGACGCCCGGCGTCTCCACGATCGTCTTGTCGGATTTGGCGAGCACGGCTTCCATCGTTTCGTAATACATGCGGCGGCGCGTCACTGCGGGCGCCAGACGATATTGTTCGTAGACCTTGTCGAACTGCGCGGCCTCGCCCTCCGCCTGGGCGACGATCTGCTTGGCATAGGATTGCGCCTGGTTGCGCGCGCCCTGCGCATCCTGCTGGGCGGCGGTGACGTCCTTGAACGCATCGTTGACGCGGGCGGGCGGATCGGCCTGCTTGATGCCGACGCCGGCGACGCGGATGCCCGCCTTATAATCGTCGAGGATTTTCTGCATCCGCTCCTGCACCTGCGCCTCGATGACCGGGCGGCCCGGCCCCAGCGCCTCGTCGAGCGAGACATTGGCGACCACCTCGCGCATCGCGCTCTCCGCGGTGGCCCGCACGGTTTCGCGCGGTTTGTCGATCTGGAAGACGTAATCTTCCGGATTGGCGATCGTCCAGCGCACCGAATAGGCCAGATCGATGATGTTCTGGTCGCGCGTCAGCATCAGATTCTCACCGCCGCCCTCGGGGAAATCCTCGACGCGGATGTTCTGCACGTCGACCTTGACGACGTTGGCGATCGGGGCGGGCAGCGTCAGCGCGATGCCCGGCGCCAGCGTCTCCGAATAGCGGCCGAAGCGGGTGACCACCCCCCGCTCCTGCGGCGCGATCGGATGGATCGACGTCCAC
>JAEWJQ010000042.1 GCA_023386515.1 Pseudomonadota bacterium
GACCAGGGTCAGCCCGAACGGTTCGTGCAGCGCGGCGTTGACGAAGACGCCGCCGGCCGCGGCGCGCCGGTAGAGGGCGGCGACATCGTCGACGTCATGCTGCGGCGGCAGCGCGATACGTCCCGCCAGCCGCGGATCGGCGGCAAGGTCGCGTAACTCCGCCAGGACCGCCCGTTCCTCGTCGCAGCCATGATCGTGCTGGCCGGCGACGATCACCAGATTGGCGGTGTCGCGCAGCACGGCGTCGTCGCGATAGGCGCGCACCAGCATCGCCAAATTCTTCTTGGCGACCGGACGGGCGATGGCGAGGATGATCGGCCGTTGGGGCCGGTCGAGCCAGTCACCGAGCCGGTCGGCGATGGTCGGCGCAGCCGGTATCAGGTTGCGGCGCGGCACGCCCGGCGCGACGGTGTGGACGCGCTCGCCGACCGCCACCCTATAACCGCCGACCTGCCGCTCCGCCTCGTCGCGGGTCGATACGACGATCGCCGCGGCACCGGCGATCGCCCGCCGTTCGGCGGCGATGCGCGCGTCCAGGTCGGCGCCGTCGATATTCTGGGCGCGCTTGTCGATGCCCAGGGCGTGCGGCGTGTAGACGAAGGGGATGCCGAACCGGCGCTGCGCAACCATCGCGACCGCCGCCGCATCGGCGAAATGCGCGTGGATCACGTCCGGGCGGCGCGGTGCCGCAGCGAGATAGGCGCAGAAGGATTCGATGAAGGCGGGCAACTCGGCGCCCAATGCTTCCTTTTCCAGATAGCGCCGGTCGGCGGTTGCGATGCGATGGATCGCCACCTTGGCCGCGACCGTCTCGTTCGCCACCGCATAATGTCCGCCCAGCCGCGCATCGTCGAAGGCCCGGGTCGCGATGATGACGTCATCGACGTCGTCGCGCAGCGCCTGATGGCAGGCGGCGTCGAGGACATAGGCGATATGCCCACCGGTGTCAGCGGTTATGCCGAAATGGGTGGGCGGCGATTTCAGACAGCCGCCGAGCGCCAGATGAAGGATGATCACGAGCGCCCCTTTGTTTTCGCTGTTTTATGACGGGACGAACGCGACACGAGATGAATCGGTCCCGAATTAATTACTTGGATCAGTTTCCCGTGATGGGATCGCAGGATCACGCCGGCTCGCGAGCGGCGGCTTGTCAAACCTACCGCCACCGCGCATCTCGCAAAGCTAACGTCGATCAGGACGGTATCGCGAGGATCATGGGCGACAGGATGGCATCGTGGGGCTGGGCTGCGCCGATTGTCGCGGCCGCGATGCTGCTCGCCGGCTGCCAGCGGCATCAGGGCCAGCCGCCGCGCGCCAATGATGCGATCACGGTCAAGCCGACCCCGTCCGAGATCGCGGTGCCGGTCGACGTCGACATGGGCGACCTGCAGCGGCTGCTCGACCGCAACGTCCCGCGCACGATGTGGCGGGTCGACAAGCCCGATCAGATCTGCGCCGGGCACAAGACGATCGACCTTGGCATCGCCAAACTGAAGACCCCGAAGGTCAAATGCCATATCGTCGGCGACGTGACGCGCGGTGCGATCCGCATCGCCGGCAGCGGCCGGACGATCCGCGCCACCATCCCGCTCCACGCCGTCGTCCGCGCCGAGGATATCGGCGGCGTGCTGCACGAGACGGCGACGGCGGATGCGGTCGCGCATGCCGTGATCACGCTGTCGCTGGCGCGCGACTGGACGCCGCGCGGTACGCTCCGCCTCGACTATGACTGGACGGACACGCCGCATGTCGACCTGCTCGGCGTCAAGATCGACCTGACCGATCAGGCCGACCGCAAGCTCGCGCCCGTCGTCGCCAGGCTGGAGCGCGAATTGCCCGGCGAGCTCGGCCGCATCGGCGTGCGCAAGGCGGTCGAACAGGCCTGGCGCACCGCCTTCGCCACCGTCTCGCTCAACGCCGACAATCCGCCGGTGTGGATGCGGATCGAGCCGCAATCGTTCCAATATGGCGGCTATACGATCGAGGGCGGGCGGATGCACCTCAACCTTGGCATGCGCGCGATCACCGCGACGCATATCGGTCCGCGACCGGCGCCGCCGACGCCGACGCCGCTGCCGCCGCTCGAACCGCTCGCCGCGCCGTCGGGCGACGCCGCGTTCTTCATCCCGGTCTCTTCGGACTATGCGGTGCTCGAGCCGGTGCTGATCCGCGCCCTGCGCAAGCGCGAGCAGCGGCCCTTCGCCGTCCCCGGCCTCGATCCGGTGCGCGCGCACTTCCAGCGGGTGCAGATCTACGGCACCACCGGCGGCCGCATCGCCGTCGGCCTGACCTTCACCGCGGTCGAGGGGCAGGGCGGCAAGCCGGCGCGCGGCACCGTCTGGCTGACCGGCAAGCCGGTGACCCGGCCCAATTCGCGCCGCGTCGGCTTCGACGGCCTGGCGGTCAGCGGCACCACCGACATGACCGGCGGCGATCTGGTGCTCGAGGTCGTCAACGCGCCGGGCATCGCGACGATGGTGGCGGAGACGCTCGCCCAGAATTTCGAGCGCGACTATGTCGAGCTGATCGGCAAGGTCGATCGCGCCATCGCCGAGAAACGCACTGGCAGCATCGTCATCCACGCCGATCTGCGCGAGGCGCGGACAGGCCAGCTGCAGGCGGCCGGCGCTGGCCTCTACCTGCCGGTCTGGGCGAAAGGCACGGCGTCGGTGACGATCAAGCCGTGACGGGGACGACAGGCGGCGCGGAACGGGTGCCGGAGGCGAACATTCTCCATCTATGATAACCCACCGGGTCCGCACGATCCGGCATCAGAGTAACCGACGCGTGGCAGAAGAATGGGATGTGCGGGGCGCACACGAGGAAGCGGTCGAGGAGAGGGCGAAGCATCGCGAGCCGTTCGGCCAGCAGGTCGCGATCTTCTCCGCCCTGCTGGCGACGGTGGGGGCGATCGTCAGCTTCTTGGGCGGTCACGAGCAGAATGACGCGCTCTATTACAAGAACGAGGCGGTGCTGATGAAGGCGCGCGCGTCCGACGCCTGGGCCTATTATCAGGCGGAGGACATCAAGCGGCACCTCGCCGAGACGACGGCCGCACTGTCGCCGTCCGATCAGGCACGTCATGCCGCCGACGTCGCGCGCTATACCCGCCGTGGCCATGCGCTGCGCGCCACCGCCGAATCCTACGACCGGCGTTCGGAACTGGCGGACGACGAGGCACGCCGCGCACTGCGCCCGCATACCAAGCTGGCGATCGCCATGTCGCTGTTGCAGATCGGCATCGCGCTCGCCTCGATCAGCGCGCTGACCCGGCGGCCCTGGCTGTTGCGCGGCGCGGGCGTGTTCGCGCTGATCGGCATCGGTCTCAGCATCGGCGCCTGGTTCTGATCCCAATCTTCATCCCGGCACGCTAACGCCGGGGCCGACACGATGAACGGACGTAGCATGCAGCCAGACGTGATGACGCAGCCCGGGACGATCAGCGGCGACGACGCGCCGACGGTGCATGCGTCGATCGCCCCGGCGCCGGCGTTGCGCCCGGAGGAGCCCTATGCGCGCGACGAGCTGCTGCACGAGATTTTCGACGCGACCTGTCGCCAGCACGGCGGCGCGACCGCGCTGCAGCTGATCGGCGCCAGCGAGGAATTCGGCCGCAGCACCAGCTGGAGCTACGACATGCTCGCCCGGCGCAGCCTGGCGCTGGCGCATCGCCTGCGCGCGATGGGGATCGGCCGCGGCGACCGCGTCGTGCTGTGCCTGCCGCGCGGGCTCGACCAATATATGGCGATCCTCGGCGTGCTGCGCGCCGGCGCCGCCTATGTCCCGGTCGACTGGGGCTATCCGCGCGACCGCATCGACTTCATCGTCGAGGACAGCGGCGCGGCGCTGATCCTGACCGTCGCCAGCCGGGCGGGCGACCTCGGCGGCACGACGCTGGCGATCGATGCTGAACTCGGCGATCTTGCCGCCGAACCCGTGCTGCCGCTCGGCCGCGCCGATACCGGTGCGACGCCCGACGATCTTGCCTATATCATCTATACCTCCGGCACGACCGGCCGGCCGAAGGGGGTGATGATCACCCAGGCCAATGCCTGCCATCTCGTCCGCTCCGAAAGCGCGATTCTGGCGCTGGAGACGACGGACGTGGTGTTCGGCGGCTTCAGCCTGGCGTTCGACATGTCGGTGGAGACGATGTGGAGCGCCTTCTTCATCGGCGCGCGCCTGCTCGTCGCGACCGAGGCGCTGGCGAGCAGCGGGCCGGACATCGCGATCGCGCTCGACGCGGCGGGGACGACGATCTGGCACGTCGTGCCGTCGCTGATCGCCCTGGTCGAACATCCCGTGCTCAGCCTGCGCCTGATCAACATGGGCGGCGAGGCGTGCCCGCCCGACCTGCCGCGGCGGCTGGCACGGCAGGGGCTGCGCCTGCTCAACACCTATGGTCCGACCGAAACATCGGTCACCGCCACCTGGACCGAGGTCGCCCCGGGCCAGCGGATCACGATCGGCAAGCCCTTGCCCGGCTACACCGCCTGGATCGTCGACGAGCATCTGCAGCCGGTGGCGGCGGGGCAGGAGGGCGAGCTGGTGATCGGCGGCCCCGGCGTCGGCGTCGGCTACGTCAACCGGCCCGACCTGACCGCCGAGAAGTTCACCATGACGCCGTTCGCGACGCCGTCCGGCGGCGCGGAGCGGATCTACCGATCGGGCGACCTCGTGCGGCTCGACGCGGCGGGCGACATCGATTTCGTCGGGCGTATCGACACCCAGGTCAAGATTCGCGGCTTTCGCGTCGAACTGGCGGAGATCGAGGCGGTGATCGGCGAGGCGCCGGGCGTCGCGCAGGCGGTGGTGCAACTGTTCACCGACGATGACGGATCGGAATTCCTGGCCGCCTTCATCGTCGCGCGCAACGGCGAGACGGTCGATGTCGACGCCATCAAGGCGAAGGTGACCGAACGCCTGCCGACCTATATGCGGCCCGCCGCCTACAAGCTGCTCGCTGCGATGCCGACGCTGCCCGCATCGGGCAAGGTCGATCGCAAGGCGCTGGTCCGGCCGGAGATCAGCGTCGACACCGGCCGCACCATCGTCCCCCCGGCGACGCCGATGGAGGAGGCGCTGCACCGCGTTTGGGCGGAGGCGTTCGCGCCGCAGCCGGTGTCGGTGACCGACGATCTGTTCGAGGATCTGGGCGGCCATTCGCTGAAGGCGGCGCGGCTGGTGTCGGCGGCGCGCAAGGTGCCGGGCCTCGCCGGCCTGTCGCTGGAGGACGTCTATGC
>JAEWJQ010000127.1 GCA_023386515.1 Pseudomonadota bacterium
TCGCGGAACTTGGCGGGGTGGGCGGTCGCCAGCGTCACCACGGGCACGTCGAGGTCGGCGGCACGCGCCGCGGCGAGCGCCACCGCGGTATGCGGGTCGATCGTCTCGCCGGCATGTTCGCTCGCCCAGCGCATCGCCAGCGCCATGCCGTCGGCGTCGATCCGCGCCGGCGTGAACAGGTGGCGCGCGAAATCGGCCTGTGCATTGGTCAGCCGCATCGCGCCGCTCGCCTCGAACCCCGCCATCTGCGCTGCCAGCGCCGCGCCGTCGCGGCCGCCGGCGTCGAACAGCAGCCGCTCGAAATTGGACGAGACCTGGATGTCCATTGACGGCGTCGCGGTCGGCACCGTCGTGCCGCGGCTATAGTCGGCGGCCGACAGCGCGCGGTAGAGGATGTCGTTGACGTTGGTGGCGACGATCAGCCGTTCGACCGGCAGGCCCATCCGCGCCGCGACATAGCCGGCGAAGACGTCGCCGAAATTGCCCGTCGGCACCGAAAAGGCGATCCGTCGGTCGGGCGCGCCGAGCCGGACGGCGGCGTAGAAATAATAGACCACCTGCGCCATCAGCCGCGCCCAGTTGATCGAATTGACCGCGGACAGCTGAAAACGACCGGCGAAGGCCGGGTCGTTGAACATCGCCTTGACCAAAGCCTGGGCGGTGTCGAAGTCGCCGTCGATCGCGATGTTGTGGACGTCGGGGGCGAGCACCGTCGTCATCTGGCGCCGCTGCACCTCCGACACCCGGCCGGCGGGGTGGAGCATGAAGATGTCCACGCCCTGCCGCCCGGCGACCGCGTCGATCGCCGCGGAGCCGGTGTCACCGCTGGTCGCGCCGACGATGGTCAGATGCGCGTCGCTGCCGGTCAGGAAGCGTTCGAACAACTGGCCGAGCAGCTGCAGCGCGACGTCCTTGAACGCCAGCGTCGGGCCGTGGAACAGCTCGAGCAGCCATTGGTCGTGGTCGAGCTGGACGAGCGGCGTCACCGCGGCATGGGCGAAGCGGCCGTAGGCGGCGGTGCACAATTCGCGGAGTTCGTCCGCGGTCAGGCTGCCGGCGACGAAGGGCGCCATCACCGCCACCGCGGTGTCGACGTAGGACAGCCCCTGCAGTGCGGCGATCGCGTCGCGGTCGAACGTTGGCCACGCCTCCGGCACGTAGAGGCCGCCGTCGCTGGCGAGGCCGGTGAGCGTGACCTCGCGGAAATCGAGCACGGGGGCGGACCCACGGGTGGAATGGTAACGCATCAACGGCTCCGGCGTCGGCTGACCGCGATCCCGTAGATCACCGCGGCTATGGCAGCGAAGAAGAACCATTGCACCGCATAGGAGAGATGGTTGTTCGGCACGCTCGATAGGTCGGGTCGCGCATTGGGGGCAAGCCCCGGCGGCGGCGTATCGGCGACGAGCAGCATCGTCTGCGGCCGATGGTCGAACAGCGTTGCCAGCAACGGGCGCGCGTCGGGCGCATGGCTGATCGTGCCGCGAACCGTGCCGCCGTGCCAATCCGAGCGATAGCGCGGATCGCGCGTGGTGCCGAGCTGGACCTGGAAGCCGGGGCCTTCCACCCCGTCGCGGCAGGTGGCGATAACCCGATAGCCGGCGGCCCCGGCGCCGAACAGCTTCTGCGCGACCGGTTCCAGGCACATCGCGCTGCTGCGCCGGAACAGCAGCCGGTCGTCGGGCAGGCGGGGGAAGGCGACCGGCGGCTTGGCCGGGTTGGTCGCCAGCTGGGCGAGATACGCCTCCTTCTTCGGCAGCCGGTCGAGCAACTGCCACAGGCCGAGGCCGATCATCGCCGCCACCGCCAGCGCGACGACGATTGTGGGGATCAGTGGAAGGCGCTTCATGGCCGCGGGTCGATGCGCCCTTCGCGCGCGGCGTTGCGATATTCCGCCGCGAGCAGCGCCGCCTTGGCGATGCGCAGGCTGACGATCACGCCGGCGATGGTCAGTGGGATCCAGAGCAGCACATGCACCCAGATCGGCGGGTGGACCTTCACCTCGGTCACGACGGCGAGCGCGGTGACGATCGCGCCGAGGATCAGGGTGAGGAAGGCTGCCGGTCCGTCGCCGACGTTGAACCGGGTGAGGTCCAGCCCGCAGGCGCGGCAGGCCGGGGCGAATCTGATCCAACCGTCGAAGATCGCGGGCTTGCCGCAGCGCGGGCACAGGCCCTTGAGGCCGGCGTCGAGAATCGCGCGGGTCGCGTTCTCGGATTCTGGGCCGGCAGCGGCCGGCGCGGGTGACGGTTCGTCCATCAGGCCGTCACCCGTTCATCGGTCAGCCGCCGTGAACCGGCGCGCCCCAGCCGCCCCAGACGTAGATGGTGACGAACAGGAACAGCCATACGACGTCGACGAAATGCCAGTACCAGGCCGCCGCCTCGAAGCCGAAATGCTGGCGGGGGGTGAAGTCGCCCTTATAGGCGCGGATCAGGCAGACGATCAGGAAGATCGTGCCGATCAGCACGTGGAAACCGTGGAAGCCGGTCGCCATGAAGAAGGACGCGCCATAGTTCAGTCCCTTGAAGGGAAAGGGCGCGTGCATGTATTCATACGCCTGGATGCTGCTGAACAGGATGCCCAGCACCACCGTCAGCCACAGTCCCTTGAGCACGCCGTCGCGGTTGCCGACGCCGAGCAGGCCCCACAGACCGGTCTTCTCGCCGCCCCGCTGATTGTGGATCAGCGCATGGTGCGCCCAGGTGACGGTGGTGCCGCTGGTCAGCAGGATCAGCGTGTTGAGCAGCGGGAATTCGAAGGCGTTGATCACCTCCAGCCCCTTGGGCGGCCATTGCGCGGCGATCGCCGTCGCGCCTTCCGCCGCGCGCTCGACCTGGCCGTCGACGAAGCTCATCGCGGTCGGGAACAGGCTGAAGTCGAAGAAGGCCCAGAACCAACCGACGAAGAACATGACTTCGGAGGCGATGAACAGGATCATGCCGTAGCGGAAGTGCAGCTGGACAACCGGGGTGAGATCGCCGTGATGCGCCTCGCGCACCACGTCCGCCCACCAGCTGTACATGGTGAACAGGACACCGGCGAGCCCGGCGAAGAAGATCCAGCCGCCGCCGTTCGCCTTGTCCGCGGCCAGATGGCCGCCATGCATCCACATGATCGCGCCGGAGGCCATCACCAGCGCCGACAGCGAGCCGAACAACGGCCAGATGCTCGGTGGCAGGATGTGATAGTCGTGGTTCTTGGCGCCGGCCATTGCGGTGTCCCTGTTATACCCTCTCAGGGTGCGACCCTAGCTTGGCGTCTTGCCGGAATCTACCGGATAAAATGTGTAGGACAGGGTGATCGTCTCGACGTCGGCGGCGTCCGGGTCCTTGAGGATCTTCGGATCGACGAAGAAGATCACCGGCATGCGCGCGGTCTCGCCCGGCTGCAGCGTCTGCTGGGTGAAGCAGAAGCACTGGATCTTGGTGAAATATTTGCCGGCCTGGCCGGGCGTGACGTTGAACGTCGCGGTGCCGGTGATCGGATGGTCGCTGGTGTTGGTGGCGAGGAAGAACGCCATGTCGCGCGCACCGACGTCGACCGTGTCGGACGGATTCTCAGGCCGAAACCGCCACGGCATATGCGGCGCGACGTTGGTGTCGAAATCGATGCGGATCTTGTGGTTCACCGCACCCGGCGCCTGCAGTCCGCGCTGTGTCGTGCCGTTAAGCCCGGTCACCTGGCAGAACAGGCGGTACAGCGGCACGCTCGCCCAGGCGACGCCGGTCATCAGGCAGATGCCGAGCACCGCGAACAGCGCGGTACGCAACTGGCGGCGGTTGTTCGGGTCCGCCGCGCCGCTCATGCCATGCCCTGGCGGATCTTGGTCAGCGCGATCGCGAAGACGAGGATGACGAAGGCGCCGAGCAGCACCGCGGTGACGATCGCGCGCGACTTCTGGCGGCGGCGGATCAGATCCTGGTCGTCGGGGGTCATGCCAGCACCCAGCGGTCGACGACCAGCGCGCCGAAGATCACGAAGAGGTAGAGGATCGAATAGCTGAACAAGCGCTTCTCCGGCTTCATGCGGTCGTCGGGCTGGGTATGCCGGGTCGCGACGCGCAGCGCCAGCAACGCGAACAGCGCCGTGGTGACGGTGGCGACGCCGCCATAGATGGCGCCGGTCAGCCCGAGCGGCCAGGGCGCCACCGCGGCGATGGCCATCGGGATGGTGTAGAGGCCGATCTGGCGCCGCGTCACCCGTTCGCCGGCGACCACCGGCAGCATCGGCACGCCGGCATTGGCGTAATCGGTCTTCACGAACAGCGCGAGCGCCCAGAAGTGCGGCGGCGTCCACAGGAAGACGAGGCCGAACAGCAGCAGCGGCAGGATCGCGACGTCGCCCGTCGCCGCCGCCCAGCCGATCAGCGGCGGAAAGGCGCCCGCCGCCCCGCCGATGACGATGTTCTGCGGGGTGCGCCGCTTCAGCCAGACGGTGTAGATCAGCACGTAGAACAGGATCGACACGGTCAGGATCGCGGCGGCGGCGACATTGACCGCCAGCCCCATCAGGATCACCGAGAAGGCGCCGAGTCCGACGCCGAAATGCAGCGCCGACTGCCGCTCCATCCGGCCAGCGGGCAGCGGGCGCTGCTGCGTCCGGCGCATCACGGCGTCGAGATCGGCTTCATACCATTGGTTGAGCGCACCGGCCGCGCCCGCGCCCAGCGCGATACACAGGATAGCGGTGAAGCCGAGCACCGGATGGATGCCGACCGGCGCGGCGAGCATGCCGCACAGGCCGGTGAAGACGACCAGCGTCATCACCCGCGGCTTGGTCAGCGCCAGGAAATCACGCCAATCGGCGGGAGGAAGGATGGGCGTCGCGGTCGTCGTCATGGTGGCGGCTATACGCGTCGCGAGGCCCGTGGGAAAGGGCGGCCGCGCCCGGCCGACGATCGTGCTGATCCAGGTCAAGCGGCCCGAGTCGGGTGGGAACGATCGTGTTTTGAACGGGTTGGCCGGGCTCTTGAGGGAGGATCATGATGGCCACGCGTATCGCCGACGCACCCGTTCGCGGC
>JAEWJQ010000106.1 GCA_023386515.1 Pseudomonadota bacterium
GAATATCGCTGGTTCGGCTGCGAAGGCTTGGTCTGCACCAACCCCGATTTCTTCGAGCGCAACAAGGATCGGTGGAACGCGGCGTTGATCCCCAACGGCACCGACCTCGACCGGTTTACGCCGGGGCCGCAGGAGCGGGCGCGGCTCGGTCTGCCGGCAGAGGGGCCGATCGTGCTGATGGTCAGCGCGCTGATCGAAACCAAGCGGGTCGCGGACGGCATCCGTGCGGTGGCCGCGGTACCGGGTGCCCATTTGGTCGTTGCCGGCGATGGCGGCTTGCGCGGCGAGGTCGAGGCGCTGGCCAAGGCGATGCTGCCCGGCCGCTTCACCCGGTTGACCGTCGCCCCGGCCGACATGCCGGCGCTGTACCGGTCCGCCGATGTCTTCCTGCATCTGTCGCTGCTGGAATCGTTCGGCAACGTCTTCGTCGAGGCGATGGCCTGCGGCCTGCCGGTCATCGGCCACGACACGCCGCGGCTGCGCTGGATCGTCGGCGACGACGAGCCGCTCGTCGACACGCAATCCCTGGCGACGGTTAGCGAGGCGATCACCGCAACGCTCGCAGCGCGTCGAGCTGCATCCACCGAAGCCGATGCGGCGCGGATAGCTGCACGGCGTCAGCGCACCGAACAATTCGGCTGGGATCGCGTCGGCGCCGCCTATCGCCGCTTCCTCCAGGAGCTGGTTCGATGACGCTGCTGGGGACGGTCGCGGCGCTGGTCGCGGCGCTGCCGACGCTGCTCCTGACCATCTACACAGTCGAGGCGCTCGCCGGGCTGCGCCCGCTCACCCGCCGCGACGGGACAGGGCCCCTGCCCCGCACCGCCGTCCTGATCCCGGCCCATAACGAGGCCGCAGGGATCGCCCGGACGGTCGCCGCGCTGCGTGCAGTGACCGATTCCGCGATCGAACTGCTCGTCGTCGCCGACAATTGCAGCGACGAGACCGCGGCAGAAGCGCGCCGGGCCGGCGCGCGGGTGGTTGAACGTCACGACCCAGTCGCGCGCGGCAAGGGCTATGCGCTGGCGTTCGGCCGCGATGCCCTGGCGCTGGCCCCGCCGGACTGCGTCGTGGTGATCGATGCGGATTGTTCGGTCGCCGGTCTGGGCGTCGCGGGACTGGCGCGCGCGGCGATGGCGTCGGGGCGCGCCTGCCAGTCGTGCAATCTGCAGCGTCCCGACCTGGCCGCATCACCGACCGCGCAGATCTCGAGCTTCGCCTTTCTGGTCAAGAATCTGGTCCGGCAGCGTGGCATGGTGCGGATGGGCGGCGTCGCCGCGATGACCGGAACGGGAATGGCCGTGCCCTGGCCGTTGTTTGCCCAGGCTCCCCTCGCCAGCGCGGCGCTGGCCGAAGACATGTCGCTCGGCGTGTGGCTGACGCGCAGAGGCCAGCCGCCGACCTTCGTCGAGAGCGTCGAGATCTGGAGTGACGCGGCAGCGGGGCGGGCGCTGCTCACCCAGCGCAATCGCTGGGAGCGCGGCTTCCTGGCGGTCGCGCGCCACAGCGCCCTGCCGCTGATCGCGCAGGGGCTGACCCGCTTCTCGCGCAGCCGGCTGTGGCTGGGCCTGCATATCCTGGTGCCGCCACTTGCCCTGCTGTTCGTCAGTGCCGGCGCGGCGCTGGCGGTGACGCTGCTGCTCGGCCTGATCGGTGCCGGCTGGACCGCATCGCTCGTGCTGGTGATTGGCCTGTGCCTTGCCGGCTTCGCGACGGTCGCCGCCTGGGGAAGTGCCGGGCGCGAGCAGATCAGCGGCGCGGCGCTGCTGCGCACGCCGCTCTATATCGCCGCCAAGCTGCCGCTCTATCGCTCGTTGCTCGGCCGCGGCGACAAGGATGGCTGGGTCCGCACGCGCCGTCCGGGCGAAAGCGACGCGGGCTGATCGCGTGTCAGCGCTGCCGTGCCCAGATCGCGAAGATGCGCGGCCCTTCGACCAGATAGCGACGCCACAGGCGGCGCGGCTCGCTGCCGAGGCGGAACGCCCATTCCATGCCGAGCCGCTGCATCCATAGCGGCGCACGGCGCTTCTCGCCGATAATGAATTCGAGCGAGGCGCCGATGCACAGGCCGAAGCCGCGCGACCGGCCGGCCTGACGGCAGCGGTGCGCCGCGACCTCGCTCTGCGGCGCACCCATTGCGAACAGCACCACATCGGCACACTGCTCGGCGACGAACGCCTCGATCGCCGCCATCGCCACCGGATCGCGCAACACCCCCATCGGCGGGCGCAACTGGGTGAAGGCGATGCCCGGTGCGGCGTCGCGTAGCGCCGCGACCAGCGTCTCCGATCCTCCGACGATCGCCACCGTCCGGCCGCGCATCCGCGGATCGGCGAGCAGCACGCGAGTCAGGTCGCTGCCCGGTACCAGCGGCAGGTCGATCCCGGACAGTTTCGCCAGCCGCTGAAGGATGCGGCTGTCGCACAGCACCAGGTTGGCATCGGCATAGGCCGCCGCGAATGCGGCGCCGAGCGGATCACCGGCGCGCTGCAACCGGTCGAGCCGGACGACATGGTCGACATTGGGGGTGACGACATAGGAGAAACGCGCCGCGTCGGCGCCGGCGAGCACCGCATCCACCGTCTGGTCGAGCGTCAGGTGCGCGATCGGCAGGCCGAGGAACGGCACGGCCGCGTCCGTGGCGCGTCCGTCGGTCACGACAGCCGGCCGATCAGCGCGACCGGGGGCGGCGTGCCCGGCGCGGGATCGAGCCCGTAGCGGGTACGGGCCTGCTGCGTGCCGCTGGCGACCTCGGCGCGGCAATCGCTGTCGTTACTCTTGGCGCAGATCTGGCCGTACAAGGTCCATGCCGCGCCCAGCGCCGGGGAATCGAGTGCGAAGCGCCTGGCGACCTCGAGCGCATGGCTGGTGTCACCCATGCGCAGCAGCATGGCGGTATAGGCGCGCGCCAGCGGCAGGCTTTGCGGCAAGGCCTGGCGCGCATCCTCGAACACGCGCCGCACGTCGCCCGGCTTGTTGCTGGCGGCATAGGCCTGGGCCAGGCCGAGATAGCCTTCCTCCCATTGCGGATAATCGTGGATGACGCGCTGATAGCCGATAATTGCCGCGCCGGTGTCGCGACGGGTCAGCGCGTCGCTCGCGCGGATCAGCAGGGCCTCGCCATTGTCGGGATCACGCTTGAGGATGGCATCCGCGGCGGTGCGTGCCGCCTCCCGGTCGCCCGCCGCGCCGACGGCGCGGGCGTACAGCGCCTGGATGTCGCTCGACCAGCCCGTCGCCACCGGCTTGAGCAGTGCGATCGCCGCATCGGCATGCCCCGCCATGAGAAAATAGCGCGCCAGGGCAAGCCGCGTGTCGACCGAAGCCTTGGTCGACACTTTGGCGATCTGCTCGGCCGTCAGCCCGTCGCGGTCATAGCCGTTGAACAGTCGCGGCAGGCGCGCCGCCTCGGCTGCGCTCAGGTTCGGCTCCGCGGCCAGCGCCGCGGCTTCGACCCGGGCATCGGCGACGCGGCCCATGCGATAAAGCGTATCGACCAGATCGAACCGATAGTCGCGATTGTCGGGAGACAGCTGGCGGATGCGCTGCAGCGAGGCGAGGAAGTCGGCCGGGCTGCCGCCGAAGCGCTGCAGTTCGGCGAGCGACATGGTCAGCTCCTGGGTCTCGCCGACCTGGCCGATCCGTTCGCGCACCAGCGCCAGCGCCGCGTCGCGATCGCCGCGCAAAGCCAATGCCCGTGCCTTGAGGATCGTCGCGCCGACATCGCGGGGATTGATCTTGAGGACGCGGTCGCTGAACGTGATCGCACCGTCCAGATCGTTGCGGATCATGCAGGCGATGCCCTTGGCCAGCAAGGCCGAGGTCTGGTTGGGGTTGAGGGCCAGGATCTTGTCGGCTGCGCTGTCCGCTTCGTTGAGGTGGCCGGTCGATAGGCCGAGCTGCGCGACACCGTTCAGGGCCTCTGGGTTGGCGGCGTCGAGTGCCATTGCATTGCTGAACGCGCGATAGGCGTCGTCGCGCTTGCCGAGCGCCATCGCGATACGGCCTTGCAACAGATAAGCAGCGGGCTGGTCGTCGCGCGTGCGGATCGATTGGGTGATCAGCGTATAGGCCTGCGCCGGCTGTCCGCCATCGAGCAGATCCTGCGCCTGACTGGCGAGCGTCGCCGCTTTGTCGACGCTGCTGGTACAGGCCACGGGCGATGCTGCAAGCACAGCAAGGCAAAGCCGGGCAATCGTGGCGCAATGGCGGTTCATGATTCTTGTCTCGTAACCGGACAGGATGGTTTCGCAACCGCTCCCGGTTCCGGTAACCTACTTTCGGCCTCGCCAGCTACCGGGAAAGATCGTAAGACGTAGACTTGCAGACAAAAAGGGGTCGCAAGAATGATGGGTTTCTCGTGGCGGCGCTCGCTCGCGGCTGCTTCGCTGGCATGTGCGGCCGCCATGCCGCTGTCGGCGCAGACCACGTCCTCGGCACCGGCCGTCACCCCGACCGCCCAGCCTCCCATCGTGCGGGCGCCCGGCGTCACGCCGTATCGCATCAATCCGGGCGACGAAATCGAAGTCTATGTCTGGGGCGAGGAGCGGCTGCAGCGGGTCATCCGCGTATTGCCCGATGGCACGATCGCGATGCCGCTGGTTGGCCAGCTGTCGGTCCAGGGCCTGCTGCCCGAACAGGTGCAGGACGCCATCTCGAAGCGCCTCGCCACGCAATATCGTGACGCGGTGCCGCAGGTCACGGTGTCGGTGAAGAATCCAGCCGGTCTGCAATTCTCGGTGGTCGGCAAGGTCAAGACGCCGGGCTCGTTCACCCCTGGCCGCTACGTCAACCTGCTTGAGGCGATCAGCCTCGCCGGTGGGCCGGCGGAATTCGCCAGCCTCGACAACATCTCGATCGTCCACAAGAACGGCACGAGCAATCGCGCCCGTCTGTCGAGTGTGATGCGCAACGGCGTGCCGGCGGATGCGAACGGGGATCAGCTGATCCCGCGCATCCAGAGCGGCGACACGATCATCGTTCCGTGAGCCGCCCCATGGTGAAGGCAAACCACGCGCGTCGCCTGCTGGGAACGGCAGGGGCGCTCATGCTGTTCGATCTGGCTGTGCTGGCGTCGCCGGCTGCGGCGCAGGACCGGCTGACCGCTGATGCATCCGCCAGCATCGGCATCGCGACGAACCCGTTTCTCGATGCGGGGTCGACGCCGACCGCATTCGGTCCGACGCTAAGCCTGCGCCCGACCTGGGTCAGCGAGCGTCCGCTCACCACCCTGCGGGTGGAAGGCGACGCCCAGGCGACCTTCTACAATCGCGGTTATGGGACCAACGACAGCTTCAGCGTCCAGGGGCTTGGCTCGCACAAGCTCAGCGAAACCACTACGCTCAATGCCGCGATCGGTTATGTCAACGCGATCGTGGGTGCTTTCAACGACGTGCGCGTGCCGGTGGGAGCGGTTGTGCCCGTCGGTGCCACTCTTCCCAATTTCGTTAACGATCCCGCCCTGGGCGGCATCGGCCGGCGCCGGACGATTTACCAGGCGTCGGGTAATCTCGTCTCGATCCTGTCGCCACGGGACCAGATCGAGGCCGGGGTAGCCGTTTCGGCCAATCGGTCGAGCGGGATCGGTCTGGAAGACTTCAACTACGCCGCACCGTCCGTCTCCTATTCTCGCTTGCTCAGCGAGAAGTTCACCGTCGGCGCGAGCCTCGTCGTCGGTTTCTCCAATTACCTGCACACGGCGACCGGAGATGCGACGGTCTACCAGCCGTCGCTGACCGCATCGCGGACCATTAGTGAGCGCTGGACGCTCAAGACCGCGCTCGGCGCGGCGATCGTCAACCTCAACGAAGGCCTGGATCAGAACCGTACCGTCACCACGTTCAACGGATCGGCGGATCTGTGTCGGCGCGACACGCGCTGGACGGCGTGTTTCAACGCAGCACGGCAGACCGTTCCCTCCGCCTTCCAGGGTGTTCGTACCACCACGAGCGGGGCGGTATCGCTGGGTTACAAGGTCAACGAAAACGACGACCTTTCACTTTCCGGCAATTATTCGCATGCCAGTGCACCACTACAGCGCAACCTGATCACCGGCGCTCGCGATGGCGCGCTCGATTATGCCGGCGTCACCGGCAATTATTCGCATCGTTTCCGGCGCGCGCTGTCGGGCTTCGTGGCGGGTGGCTATGCCAAGGCCTTTGGCGACGGCTTCCGGCGCGATGCCAATCTCACGGCGACCGCGGGTATCACCTACAGGTTCAATGGGCAGTAATGAAGCAGATGGACGATTATGAAGCCGAACAGGGCGGTGGCGGATCGCTGCTCGCCCATCTGCCCGCGATCATCTGGCAACGGCGCTGGTACCTGATCGTACCGGTCATCCTGCTTGCCATCGCCGGCGTGGTGGCGGCCTTCGTGATGCCGGTCCGCTATACCTCGACGGCGACGTTGCTGGTACAGTCGTCGACGCTGCCGCAGGCGGTGGCGGCGGGCAATCCCGATGACGTGATCGATCGCCGCATCGCGCGTATCCGCGAACAGGTGCTCAGCCGGCCCGAGTTGATCGAGCTCGTCAACCGTTACCAGCTCTATCCCAAGCAGCGGGCGAATGCCGCACTGTCCGACATCGTCGACACGATGCGCAAGGCGGTGACGATCGCGCCGCTGGCCGCCGAGATGCAGCAGCAGGGCAACAACAGCAACACCATCGCCTTCACGCTGTCCTATTCCTATCCGGATCCGACCAAGGCGCAGGCCGTCGCCCAGGATCTCAGCGAGCAGGTCCTGCGTCTCGATGCGACCCAGACGACGCAGCAGGCCAGTGCCTCGGTGCAGTTCCTGTCCGACCAGGCGCGCAGCCTGCAGCAGCAGATCGCCGACCAGGAACGCCAGATCGCCGGGATCAAGGCCGCCAACGGCTCGATCCTGTCGAGCGCCGGCGTGACGATGCTGGGCGGTAGCGGCGGCAGCTACGATGTGCAGATCGCCGCCCTGCAGCGCGAAAATTCGCAGCTGCTGACCCAGCGCAACCTCGCCCGTACCGCCGACGCGCGCGATCCGCTGGTCGCCCAGGCCGAAGCGCAACTGGCGGCCGCGCAGTCGGTCTATTCGGACGATCATCCCGATGTCCGCCTCGCGCGGCAGCGTCTCGCCGAGGCGAAGGCGCTCGCGCGCAAGAACGTCGATAAGGCGCCGGTCAGTGCGATCGACGAGCAGGTGGCGTTCAACAACCGTCAGATCGCCGCGCTCCGGTCCGCACAGGCCGGTGAATCAGCGCGCGTCAATGCGACCATCGGTGCCCAGTCGCGCGCGCCGGTCGTGCAGCAGCAGATCTCCCAGCTGCAGCAGAAGCTCGACGGCCTCAATGAGCAATATAAGGGCGTGGCCGATCGCCTCTTCCAGGCTCGCGCCGGCGTGAAGGCGGAGAACGAGCAGCTCGGCGAGCGGCTGTCGATCGTCAATCCGCCGGTGGTGCCGGACGAGCCGAGCTTCCCCAAGCGCTGGATGCTGCTGGCGGGCGGTCCCGCGGCGGGCTTCGCGCTCGGTGTGGTGCTGATGTTCCTGGTGGAACTGATCATGCGGCCGATCCGCGATCCGGCGACGCTGGCGCAATTGTTCGGTGAAGCGCCACTCGGCGTCATTCCGACCGTTTCCGCGCGCGGACTTTCTGCAAAGCGGGGCTGGTTCGGTCGCCGCAAGGCACAGGTTTAGGATCGACACGTGACCCCATTTTCTTCGCTGGACACGGCGGGCCACGACCTGGCCGCCGTCACCATCCCGTCGGCGGCCGAACTGCCGGTGCTGACGCTTGACCCCGATTATCTGGCGAGCCGCAAGATCGTCGGCTTCGACTCCCGCGATATCCGCTCGCGCGCCTTTAACCTGCTGCGTTCGCAGGTGTCCAAGCGGATGGCGCGCGACGGGATGAAGGTGCTGGGCATCACCTCGGCCGCGCCCAATGCCGGCAAGTCGTTCATCTCGACCAATTTGGCCGCTGCGCTGTCGCGCATGACGGATCGCGAGGTCTATCTGTTCGACTTCGACCTGCGTCGCGGTTCGCTCGCCCGCGAACTGGGTCTGCAATCCGGCCGTGGCCTCGGCCTGTTCCTGGAAGGCAAGGTCACCGATCTGCGCGATATCGGGCATCGCGTCGGCGAAAACGGCTTTGCCTTCTTCCCCTGCTTCGCCAGCATGGAGCGGTCCGCCGAATTGTTCAGCGGCAATGCTTTCAAGGCGCTGGCCGCGGCGATGCACGCGCTGCCTGACAATGCGATCGTGCTCTGCGATCTGCCGCCGGCCTTCGCCAACGACGATACGTCGGTGATCTGCGAAAAGCTGGACGCGTATCTGATGGTGGTCGAACAGGGCAGCACGACGCGCAAGCAGGTGACGGGCACGCGCGAGATGCTGCACCCGACCCCCTGCATCGGCTCTGTGCTCAACCGCTATGACGGCGGCTGGTCGGATCCTTACGGCTATGGCTATGGCAATTCCTACGGGAAATATTACGCCTGATGTCGTCACGGTGCGCTTTACACCGATAATCGTGTGAAGCCTCCGGAACGATCGCCTGCGGTGGTGGAAGACCATGCTGTGCATGATGTGCGTCAAGGCGAAACGAGTGCAGCGGACATGACGGCTATGAGCAGCGGCGTCGCCCTGGGGGTCGTCATCATCGGGCGCAACGAGGGACAAAAGCTCGTCGCCTGTCTCCGCTCGGTTGCCGGGCTGAACCTGCCGATCGTCTATGTCGATAGCGCATCGACGGATGGCAGCTGTGACGTGGCCCGGTCCTTTCGGGCAAGCGTTGTCGAACTTGACATGTCGCGGCCGTTCACCGCCGCGCGCGCCCGTAACGAGGGCGCTGCAATGTTGGTCCGGCAAATACCCGGGCTTCGCTATATCCAGTTCGTTGACGGCGATTGTGAGCTGATCGAGGGTTGGGTCGACCGGGCATTGGCTGTCCTCGAAGACCGGGCGGACGTCGTCGCGGTTTGCGGGCAACGTGCGGAGCGGTTCCCCGAACGATCCTTCTACAACCGCCTGTGCGACGACGAATGGAACACGCCCGTCGGCGACACTCTCGCATGCGGTGGGGATGCGATGATGCGCGTCGCCGCCTTTGTCGACGTGCAGGGATTTGATCCGAGCATGGTGGCGCACGAGGAGCCCGAGCTGTGCGCGCGATTGCGCGCCCGCGGCGGCATCATTGCACGGATCGATGCACCGATGACGCTGCACGATGCAAACATCCTGCGCTTCTCGCAATGGTGGCGTCGGAATGTCCGTGCCGGATTCGGCTATACACAGGCATTGATGCGCGCGCCGGGCTATCGGTCCGACGAAGCGGCGCTGCTGCGGCGGGCCGTGACGTGGTCGCTCCTGCCGCTGCTCGCTATCGCGGCATGGGCGGCAGGGTGGCCGATCGTAGCGCTGGGCGTGGTCCTGCTCTACCCGATTCAGATCCTGCGCTTGGCGTGGCGCAGCAGCGGCCGGCTGGGTTGGACCGCGGCGGTGAAGACAGCGGGGCTCAACCTGATCGGCAAGTTCGCCGAGACGCTGGGGGTCGTCCGCTTCTGTATCGATATGGTTCTGAGACGACGCCGCGGTGCGATCCTGTACCGCTAGGTGCGGCGTGCCAGCCCCAGTTTGGCGCGCAACTGGCGCGTGAACTCGGGCATCCGGAAACTCGCCTTCGCACCGTCGATGACGGTCCAGTCGCCGCTCCAGCTGATGGTGTGCATGCCATAGGCAAACCGGCTGCCGCGCGGTGAGATCACCTTCCACTCCGTCTCCTCGAACGCGTCGGGAGTCAGCGTGACGATCTGATTGAGGCGGATCGCACCACCATAGCGAACCGAGCAATCCTGCCCTGGCCGGATCAGTCGATCGCCGACGACGAACGGACGCCCGGCGGGGCGAGCGCTACGAATGTCAATTTTGACAGGGTTCTGGGCATGCGGCAGCCACGGACCGGACAATCCGTCGGCATGGAATATGTTGAGCGTCGTATTGCTGTTCTCGGCATCGCTGGCGAACAGCCAGTAGCGCCCGTCGTGCACGATGATCGTCGGATCGATCACGCCTTCCGGTAGAAGCGGCAGACCGTCGCCGGAGAAGTCGACCAGGCCTTGCTCGTCGACCGGGAAACGGCGGGTTTCGTGGTGCTCAGACGTCTCCGGCACGCACCAGCGTGATGCCTCGTCCTCGAAGATATAGGGATAGGAGCAATGGTACGGCGGTTGCCAAACCGGCTGCGAGGGCGAGAAGCCCTGCTCCGGGTCATAGTCGATCGCGACCAGTTCGCCACGTCCGGTCCGCCAGGGCAGCCGCTCCGCATAGATCCGGATGCCGGTGTGCGATCGAACCGGAAAGGGATCGGCGACGAAGCCGTCGGCGGTGACGGTGCGCCAGCGGATCGCGGAAGCATCGCGATGTTCGTCCGTCAGCAGGGCGACGGCCTCCGTGATCGGGCGCGGGATGACGCCGACGGTCCAATCCTGATGCCGGAACAGGCCGTTGCCATGGATGGCCGCAGTGGCCTTGATGGTCTGCCAGAGGAAGCGCAGGAATTCGACGTTGGTCGGCTTGCGGAGGACGGGGCCGACGCCGGTCTGTGGCTGTTCGCGCAGCGTGCCTGCCAGGGCTGCCTTGCTGGCATGGGCGAGAAAGCCCGCGGCGCCCATGTAGAGCTGGTCGCGCTGCCGCACATAGGAGTGGGCGATCGTGCCGAACCAGCCCTGCTGCAGGATCGCTCCCGCGTCGAGCTGGGCGCTGAGACGCTGTAGGATGACGCCGGTGACCGGCATGCCCAGGGCGATTTCCCAAAACCCCGGCGGCTGCCCGCGGATCATCGCCGGATCGCCGTGATGGTAGGACCATATGCCGTGCGGCGCGATGGTCAGGATACGCCCCTTGAGGATACCGAAGCCGAAGCGGATGATGACATCCGGCCGAGCCGCCGCGATGTCCGCCAGCTCCTCGTCGGAAAAGCTTTCCGTCCTGGGCTGCACGACCTCGGCACGGGTCGTCAGCCGTGGGACGTTGCGGAGCGACTGCGGTAACGCGGTGGGGCGGATCGACGAGGCACGACGTGCCGCCAGTCGCTCGAACGCCTGCCACAGGCCGCGTCCATCCGGTCGGAGTTGCCGCCACCGCGATGCCCGGACAGGATGACGGCGAATGGCCCCGTTGCGCACGATGAGGACGATTTCGGCAGTGCGCGATTGCAGCAGCATCTCGATCGCGCGCGCTTGCCAAGCCGGTACAAGATCGTCATCAACCAGCAGCGCAAATCTCAGGGTCACTGGCCAGCTCCGCTCCCAATACCGTTAGAGTATCGGCATTTAGACGGTGGCGGTCGAAATGATAGATATAGAATGTCTCAACCGGACTCCGTCAGCGGCCCCCGTCAGAACATCGGCTATCTGACCAGCCAATATCCGTTTCCATCGCACACTTTCATCCGGCGCGAGATCGCGGCGCTGCGGGATGTTGGCGTGCCGATCATCACCTACAGCATCAAGCCACCGCCGGCTGGGCTAGAGGCGGATCTCGACCGCGCCGCGGCGGCTGAAACCTTTACCGTGCTGGCGCGTCCGCTGCGCGAGTATCTCACGGCCCATGCCATCGCAGTCGCGACGCGGCCCGGACGCTATCTGCGGACGTTGATGCTGGCGTTCCGGCATCGGGTCCCCGGATTGCGGGCGGCGATCTGGGGTGCTTTCCACTTCGTCGAGGCGATCCTGCTCGCGCGGCGCATCGAGGCGGATGGCGTCGACCACCTCCACAATCATTTCGCCAATTCCGCTGCGACCGTCGGCCTGCTTGCCAGCCGCTTTGCTGGCATCCCCTGGAGCGTGACGCTGCACGGGATATCGGAGTTCGACTATCCCGCCGGCGTGCTGCTGCCCGACAAGATCGCGATGGCGGATTTCGTCGCCTGCGTGTCGCGCTTCGGCATGGCACAGGCGATGCGGTCGATCGCCCCCGACCAATGGCGCAAGCTTAACATCGTTCGCTGCGGCATCGATCTAGCCGATCTGCCGGCATCCGCGTCGCGGGATGGCGTGGCCGATGGCCCCGTGCAGCTGATCGCGGTTGGCCGCCTGTCACCGGAGAAGGGACAGGCGGGCCTGCTGCAGGCGATGGCCCGGCTGCGCGACGCCGGGGTTGCGGTCGTGCTGACTCTGGTCGGCGACGGTCCGGAGGCTGAGGCGCTCCGCGCCGAGGTGGAGCGTCTGGGACTCGGGTCGCAGGTGCGGTTCGTCGGCCGGCAGGACGAACGTGCGACGCTGGCGCTGATCGCAGCATCCGATATCCTAGTGCTGCCGAGTTTCATGGAAGGCCTGCCGGTCGTCCTGATGGAGGCGATGGCATTGGGCGTGCCGGTGGTCGCGCCGCGCG
>JAEWJQ010000123.1 GCA_023386515.1 Pseudomonadota bacterium
GCACCTGGTTCTGGGATCTGCCGAACGACCGCTTCACCATCGACGCGCAATTTGCCGAGGCCTTCGGTCTCGACCCGGCGCTCGACCGCGAGACGCTGACCTTCGATCAGATCGTCGACACCGTCCATCCCGATGACAAGCCGGGGCTGATCGCCGCGATCGATACGGTAATCGCGCGCGGCGGCGCCTATGCCCATCAATATCGGGTGCGCCGTGCCGATGGCGCCTACCATTGGATCGAGGCCAATGGCCGGGTCGAACTGACCGCCGATGGCACGGCGCAACGCTTTGCCGGCGTGCTTCTCGACGTCGGCCACCAGCGGGCGATGCAGGCGGAGCGGGATCGCGCCCATGCGCTCGCCGCCTCGATCGTCGAGGCGGTGCCGGGCGTCGTCTATGCCAAGGACCGACAGGGACGGATGTTGCTTGGCAATGCCGGCACCACCGCGCTGATCGGCGTGCCGCCGGAACGCTATCTCGGCCGCACCGACGCCGAATTCCTCGCCGATCCCGAACAGGCGCGGCGGATCATGGCGACGGATCGCCGCATCATGATGACGGGCGTGCTCGAACAGGTCGAGGAGGAGGTCAGCCTTGCCGACGGCGAGTCGGCGATCTGGCTGTCCACCAAGGCGCCGTTGCGCAATGCGGCGGGCGAGGTGATCGGGCTGGTCGGCTCGTCGCTCGACATCACCGCGCGCAAGCGGATCGAGCAGGAGCGCGAGGCGCTGAACGAACAGCTCGAACACCGCGTCGCCGCCGCCATCGCCGAGCGCGAACAGGTCGAGGAGGTGATGCGCCAGTCGCAGAAGATGGAGGCGGTCGGCCAGCTGACCGGCGGCGTCGCGCACGACTTCAACAACCTTCTCACCATCATCCGCTCGTCGATCGATCTGCTGCGCCGGCCCGACCTGCCCGACGAGCGCCGCCGCCGCTATCTCGACGCGGTGTCGGACACGGTCGATCGCGCCGCCAAGCTGACGCGGCAGCTGCTCGCCTTCGCACGGCGGCAGGCACTGCGGCCGGAGACGTTCGACGCCTGTGCCAAGCTCGACGAGGTCGGCGACATGCTCGACATGCTGACCGGCGCGCGGGTCGACATCGCGCTCGAACTGCCGGGCACCCCCTGCTTCATCCACGCCGACGTCAGCCAGTTCGAAACCGCGCTGGTCAACATGGTGGTCAACGCCCGCGACGCGATGGACGGCAGCGGCACGATCACGCTGCGCGTGGCCGCGGACCGCCCGCTACCGCCGATCCGCGGTCATGGCGGCGGCGGTGGCCCGTTTGTCGCCGTGTCGATTATCGACCGTGGCGAGGGGATACCGGCCCATCATCTCGCCACCATCTTCGAACCGTTCTTCACTACCAAGGGTGTCGGCAAGGGCACCGGCCTAGGCCTCAGCCAGGTGATCGGCTTCGCCAATCAATCGGGCGGCGACATCGAGGTCGACAGTGTGGTCGGCGAGGGCAGTCATTTCACCCTCTATCTGCCGCAGGTCGGGGCACCCATGCCGCAGGTCGAGACGGTCACCGCCACCGCCGCGCTGCGCGGGCAGGGCAGCCGCGTGCTGGTCGTCGAGGACAATGTCGATGTCGGCGCCTTCTCGTCGCAGATCCTCGCCGACCTCGGCTATGATGCGGATTGGGTGACGAGCGGAGAATCGGCGCTCGCCGCGCTGGGGGTGGATGGCGCCGGCTATGACGTCGTCTTTTCCGACGTGGTGATGCCTGGGATGGGCGGGCTGGAACTCGCCCGCACGCTGCGCCAGCGATGGCCGGCGCTGCCCGTGATCCTCGCGTCGGGCTACAGCCACGTGCTGGCGGAGGACGCCGATCACGGCTTTCCGCTGCTCCACAAGCCCTATTCCGCGGAGCAATTGTCGGGCGCGCTGCGCGCGGTCCTTCGTAGCGGCGACTGATCGGCGGCGTCAGCGGCCGCGGTCGGCCGCCAGCTGCTCGGCGGCGACGCGCTGCAGCGATGCGGCAAGATCGGGTGACAGGCCCAGTTCGTCCGCGGCGCGCTCGCCCGAACCCAAGCTGCGCGGATCAACACCGGTGACCCGCCCGAACACCATCAGCGCCTCCAGATAATAGCCGGCGATGCTGGCGTGATATTGGTCGTACGACCACAGATTGACCTGGCCGTAGGTGACGCCGTCATAGGGATCGGGATCGGCGACCCCTGTCGCCATCGCGCGCGTCCAGGCCTGACCAACGGCGACGACCTCGTTCGCCCGGTTGACGCGGCGTGCGCGATCGGCGGCGACGCGCAGATCGTCCGCCATCGCCGCGATGCCGCGCCCGTACCAATGGCCACCCGGCCGGTAGGTCTGGTCGGCGCGGCTCCAGGTCGCGGTCAGGGCGATACGGACGTTGGGGTTGCGGCCGCGGAACAGTTCCGCCAGCCGCCCGACCGCGGCGATGTAGCGGGTCGGATCGCCCGGCCGCTCGCGGTCGAGCGTGCTGAACTCCTGCAGCACCACCGTATCCCACGGCCGATCGAACAGGTGCCGCCGCTCTTCGTAATGCCAGGCGAGGCTCTGGCCGCCCTGCGTCTCCAGGCTGACCGCGTAGCGCAGCCCGGCTTGCTCGGTGAACGCCTTGAACAGCGCAGGCACGCCGCCATAGCCCTGGCCGGTCAGGTCGGTGACGCGGTCGGCATGCCAGTTGCGCACCGCCGAATGCGCGCCCTGCGTGAAGCTGTTGCCGATGAACAGGATCGTGCGCGGCGCCACGGTCACCGGCGGCGGCACGATCCGCTGACCGTTGCGGGCGAGCGCCGGCGCGGGGGCGAGGAGGAGGGCGGCGGCGATCAGGGCGCGGATCATGGCGGGAGCCATGCCAGATCGGGAGGGCGGGGGGCAATATCGGCCGGTCCCGCCGCCGGCGACGGATCGGTACAGCCCGATGACGCCCGCGCGATCAGCCGCTATCAGCCCGGGCATCATGTCGCGCTTCCACCAGGACGACCTTGCCCGCCTCGCTGCCGCCGATCGCCTGCGCCGGCTGCGCCCGCGTGCCGGGATCGACTTCGCCTCCAACGACTATCTCGGCCTCGCCGCCTGTCCGCGACTGCGCGGGGCGGTGGCGGAG
>JAEWJQ010000147.1 GCA_023386515.1 Pseudomonadota bacterium
GCCCTGGCGCATCCGACGCGCCGCCGCATCCTGGAATTGCTGAAAGGCGGCGGGATGAGTGCGGGCGCGATCGCGGAGCGGTTCGACGTGTCCAAGCCGACCATGTCGGGTCATTTCGCCAAGCTGCGGGCGGCCGGGCTGATCCAAGCCGAAACGCGCGGCACTAGCACGATCTACACGCTCAACCTGTCCGCGCTCGAAGAGGTGATGATGGCGTTCATGGCGCGGATGGGAGTCGGCGGCACGGTTCGCGAGAAAGGGGAGTGACGCGCATGTCGTATCGGAATCTCAAGATCGCATCGCTCGTGGTGGTGGTCGGCATGGCGGTATTCGCCACCCTGGCGCTGCAGCGGCTGCCGGCGGGCACGGTATTGCCGACGCACTGGGACGCCGCGGGCAACGTCAATGGCACGATGCCCGCGCGGATGGCGCTGTTCTTCGGCGTCGGCGTCACCGCGCTCGTCAGCCTCGTCCTCGCGGCGGTCCCGGCGCTCGAGCCTCTGCAGGACAAGATGGCCGCCAGCGCGCCGGTCTACCGTGCCGCCTGGGCGGGAACGCTGGCGCTGATGGTCGCGGTGGAGGCGAAGATCGGCGCTCCGGCCTTCGGCTGGCAATTGCCCGCGCTCCTGCCGCTAGCCGGCGCGGGGCTGCTGCTGATCGTCCTCGGCAACGTCCTGCCCAAGTCGCGGCCAAGCTTCTTCGTCGGCATTCGCACGCCATGGACGCTGACCGATACCGACAATTGGGTGGCGACGCACCGTTTCGGCGGGCGGACGATGATGCTGGGCGGGGTGCTGCTGGTCGCGGCCGCGGTACTGCCATTGTCAGGCGATGCGCGCATGGCGCTCATCATCGCCGCGATCGCCGTCAGCATACTGCCGCCCCTGGCCTATTCCTACCTGTTCTGGCGCCGCCACGGCGTCCGCCCCTGACCCGTCCGATCGAGGAGACAGGACTATGTTGCTGTTCGCCGCGGCGCTCGCCGCAGCCGTGACCGGTACCGACATCAGTGCCGCGGGACCGCAGGGACCATTGAAGGGGACGTTCGTCGACGCCGGCCGGGGGGCGCCGGTGGTGCTGATCCTGCCAGGGTCTGGGCCGACCGACCGCGACGGCAACAATCCGATGGGGATCAAGGCGGCGCCCTATCGCCTGCTCGCCGAGGGTTTGGCGGCCGCGGGCGTGTCGAGTGTGCGTATCGACAAGCGCGGCCTCTTCGCCAGCGCCGATGCGGTGGCGGATGGCAATGCGGTGACACTAGCGGATTACGTCACCGACACCGCGGCCTGGATCGCCGCGACGCGCGCTCGCACCGGCGCGCCATGCGTGTGGCTGCTGGGCCATAGCGAGGGCGGGCTGATTGCGCTCGCCGCCGCATCCGCGCATACCGCCGGCGTCTGCGGTTTGGTGCTGGTCGCCACACCTGGCCGCCCGCTCGCCGCGGTGATGCGTGAACAGCTTCACGCCAATCCGGGCAATGCGCCGCTGCTACCCGCCGCCGATGCCGCGATCGACGCGCTCAACGCCGGCAGGCATGTCGATGTCGCCACTTTGCCTGCGCCCCTGCAACCGCTGTTCCGCGCGAACGTCCAAGGCTTCCTGATCAGCCTGTTCGCGGCGGATCCGGCCAGGATGGCGGCAGCAGTCTGGCAGCTCATCCTCATCGTGCAGGGGGAGCGTGACATCCAGGTCGGCACTGCCGATGCGACGGCGCTCAAGGCGGCAGCACCGAGCGCGACATTGGCGATGCTGCCGAACGTCAACCATGTGCTGAAGCTGGTCGAAAGCGACAGCCGCGGGCGGAATCTGGCGACCTATGCCGACCCCAATTTGCCGCTCGCTCCCGCGGTGGTGTCGACGGTGGTACGGTTCATATCCGGGAAGTATCCCTGATCGCATCGCCGGCGCGATCATTCGTCGAAGGCCGCCTTCTCTCTATCGTGAACGAACAGGTCGCAACCGTGTGCCGGCCGACTTGGGCCGTCTCAGTCGCCGCGGATATCGGCGGCAGCGTCGTTGACGACATAGTGCGCGGTGCTCGGATGGAACAGCGCGTCGGCCGGCCGGTGCGTGTCGAGTGCCGTGACGCGCCAGATCGGGCGGCGAGCGGCGTCCAGCATGACGAGCGGATAGGCATGAACGCGCGACCAGCAGATGAAGCTGGTCCCGCCCGATTGATCGAGCGCGATCCACCGGCAGGGGGCGATCGTCGTGATCGCGGCGGGCGGAGTGGCGAGCGCACGCAACCGGTAGGTGCCGGCCGGACGGCGCAGGCCGTAGGCGAGATCGTCCCAATCGGTGAAGCGTCCGACGCGATACAGGCTGTCACGATCGACCAAGGTGCGGATGCGCCGCCGCACGTCGATCACGGCCATGCGAAAGTTCACGTCGCGCGCGCTCGATCGCGTCGCGACGGTGATCAGCCGGCCGTCGGTGTCGCGTCGCAGCCGCGTCGCGCCGTCGCGCCACAGTTCGGCATCGTGGACCCCGTCCGGACCGCGGTAGCGGATGCGGGCGTGCAAGGCGCGGGGCGCGGTGGCGGTCGGAAACGCCTGTTCGAACCGCAACGATGGCGCGGGGGCAGCCAATGCAGTCGCCCCCGCCACGATCAGGCCGATATTACTGGCGAACGGCACGGGCATAGTCGAAATAGCGATAGGTCTTGCCGTCGACGGTCACGTCCTTGACCGCGAGCTGGATGGTGTAGCTGCCAGCGGTGCGGCTGCTGTCCTTGGTCGCGCCGCTGGGATCGGTGGGCAGTTCGAAGGCGAGGCCGGTCACGGCACTTGCCGGGGCGATCACGCGCGGATTGACCGACAGGCTGGCGGTGCTGCGCGGATTGACCAGCGCCTCGTTGAGGATGCGCCCGTCCGCCTGCGGCATCGACAGGCCGAGCAGCCAGGCGACGGTCGGCGCGACGTCGACGTTCCCAGATGGACCGTTGATCACCTTGCTCTTCTGGAAGCTCGGGCCGTAGCCGATCAGCGTATTGTGCACGTCGGTGATGCCGAAGCTGCCGTGCATGCCGCGCTGCCCCTGTGCGCTCTCGAATTCGATGCCGTTCTTGCCCTGGACCGAGCTATTCTCGTCCCACGCGAAGGAAACGACGATGTCGGGCTGGCCGTTGTTGCGACGCGTCGCATTCTCGAGGAACGCGTCCTTCATGGCCAGCGTGCCTGGGATCGTGCCGTAGCGGCTGTCGACGAAGATCGCGCCATATTCCTCGCGCCGCTGCAGGATGGTGACGATCTGCTGGATCAGCGCGGGGTCGTGGCTGGGGACGTAGAGATAGTCGGACCCACCATTGGCCGCGACCACCACCGCATTGGCGGGCAGCGAACCGGGGGCGGGCACCTTGAAGCTGGCGACCGGGTTGGCGAGGGTCGCGCTGACCGCCTGATATTTGGTGTTGGCGGCGCCGCACAGCGCGCCGCTGGCATCGACTCGCAGGGGTACGGTCGGCGTACCGCCCGCGGACAGGCCGTACATCGCGCTGGTCGTGCAGCCGCTGCCATCATAGGCCTTGAGACCGCGATAGGTCAGCTGATCGGCGGTGCGCACGTCGCCGGAAAAGGAGAAGCCGGTGCCGCTTTGCCCGCCCAGGCTCGCCGCGCTGCCACCCGCCGCGGCGTTGATGGCGCGCAGCGGGTAGAGGCTGGTCGGCCCCGACACGGTGGAATGGCCATGATCGGACACCACGACGATGTTGGTCGTCGTATCGAGACCCTGCGCCTTCAGCGCCGCCATCAGCTCGCCCAGCCGCGCATCCTGCGAGCGCAGGCCGGCGCGCACGTTCGCGGTGCCGGGGCCATAGGCATGCTCGGACGTGTCGGGCGTGCGGAACCAGATCAGCGACAGCATCGGGTTCTTCTTGGGCAGGATGTAGTTGGTGAACACCGACATCATGTACTTGTTGGCGGCGTCCTCCGGCGCGCCGCTGGCGTCGGTCGAATCGCGTGCGGCGACGGTCAGCGTGCCGTTGGGATCGTAGGCGGTGGTGTTGAAGGTCACATTGCCGCCGCGCGCCGTCGGATTGCCGTTGCTGGCCGCCAACGTCAGCTCGCCATAGGTCTTGGTGGTGTTGAGCGGCAGCGCGAAGCTGGCCGCCTGCAATTCGGTCGCCAGGCTGCGCGGCCGCACCGTATTCTCGTCGACGAAATAGCCGCCCTTGTTCA
This sequence comes from Pseudomonadota bacterium, assembly GCA_023386515.1. Next base: position 4,176 of record JAEWJQ010000147.1, read on the forward strand.
GGTCCTGGATATAGGCCGGGCCCGACTTGCCGATCGTCGCGGTGGTGATGCCGGCCGCCTGGGCGGTGGCGAACAGGCTCTTCACCAGCAACAGCTGGTTGCCGTAATAGCTGTTGAGCGTGTCGAGGATCGCATAATCCTCGGTAAACACCGGATCGACATAGTCTGCCGCCGTGCCGCCGGCGCCGTTGCCCGCGGGAATGGTGTTGCCGCTGCCCTGCGGCGGTGTCCAGAAGGTGTTGCCGTAGAAGCCCGTCGTTGCCGGAAAGGATCCGGTCGCGAAGGCCGCGCCGTTCATCATCGTGAACGTCGGATAGGTCGAATGATTGTCGGCGAACTGCACCCCCGCCTGCTGCAGGGCATAGAGGTTGGGCGTGTCGGTGGCGCTGACGTCGTCGGGGCGCAGGCCGTCCCAGACGAATACGATCGTCCGGGTCGCGGCGATCGGTGTGGGCGTCGCTGACGGCGATGGCGTCGGCGCCGCGCTCAGGCTGCCACTGCCGCCGTCGTTGCAGGCCGCCAGCGTCGCCGTTGCGGCGAGCGCCACGGCTGCCATCACCCCTTTGGTCCGAATCATGCTTTTGCCCCGTGATCCCGTTCAACGTGGGCGGTCCGCTAACCGACGTCGGTGACGGTGATGTGAAAGCGTCGCTGCAAGTGGTTGCTTTTATTATGAAAAGCAGGTGATGCCGATATGACCGTTGCGCGTCATGCGGCGAAATCCGGCGGGGATCGTTGCGCCGGAATGACGGACGTGATCGACAACGCCGCCGCCGGGCGATTCGAACTGACGGTTGACGGCGGCACCGCCATCGCCGCCTATCAGCGGGAGGGCGATCGCATCGTCTTCACTCATACCGCGGTGCCGCCAGCGCTGGAGGGGCAGGGGATCGGCAGCCGCCTCGTCGCCGGCGCGCTGGCACAGGTGCGGCGCGAGGGGCTGAAGGTCGTGCCGGCCTGCGCCTTCGTCGCCGCCTATCTGCGTCGCCACCCGGACGCCGCCGACCTCGCCTGACTATTCCGCGGCGAGGGGCTCGCGTCGTTCCTGCGCCTGGCGGGCCCACATCTCGGCGTAGAGGCCGTCGCGGTGGAGCAATTCGGCGTGCGTGCCGCTTTCCCGCACCCGGCCGCCGTCGAGCACGACGATCCGGTCGGCATGGACGATCGTCGACAGACGGTGAGCGATAACGATCGTCGTGCGGCCCCGTTCGATAGCCTCCAACGTGGCGAGGATCTCGTCCTCGGTCCGGCTGTCGAGCGCGCTGGTCGCTTCGTCCAGGATCAGGATCGGCGGGTTCTTGAGCAGGGTGCGCGCGATCGCGACCCGCTGTTTCTCGCCGCCCGACAGCTTCAGCCCGCGTTCGCCGACGCGCGTGGCATAGCCATCGGGCTGGCGCGCGATGAAGTCGGCGATCGCCGCCCCGCGCGCGGCCGCGGCGATCTCCGCCTCGTCGGCGCCTTCGCGGCCATAGGCGATGTTGTAGCCGATCGTTTCGTTGAACAGCACCGTGTCCTGCGGCACGATGCCGATGGCGGCGCGCAGGCTCGCCTGCGTCACCGCGCGGATGTCCTGTCCGTCGATCGTGATCCGCCCCTCGCCGACGTCGTAGAAGCGGTAGAGCAGCCGGGCGAGCGTCGACTTGCCCGCCCCGGACGGTCCGACCACCGCGACGGGCGCGCCGGCCGGCACGTCGAGGTCGAGGCCGTTGAGGATCGTGCGGTCGGCGTCATAGCCGAAACGGACGCCCTCGAACCGTACCCGGCCCGCGCCGACCTGTAGCGGCGTCGCATCCGGCGTATCGGTCACCTCCGCCGGCGTGTCGATCAGGTCGAACATCGCCGCCATGTCGATCACCCCCTGGCGGATGGTGCGATAGACCATGCCGAGCAGGTCGAGCGGCCGGAACAGCTGGCTGAGCAGGGTGGAGACGAGGACGAGGTCGCCGGACGAGGCCTCGCCGCGCGACCAGCGCCATGCGACGAAGGCCATGCCGGCACCCATCATCAGATTGGTGATCAGCGCCTGGCCGATGTTGAGCCACGCCAGGCTGTTCTCCGACTTGGTCGCGGCCTGGGCATAGGCCGCGATCCCCGCGTCGTAGCGGCGCGCCTCGCGCTCCTCGGCACCGAAATATTTCACCGTCTCGAAATTGAGCAGCGAATCGACCGCATGCGCCACCGCGCCGGTGTCGAGGTCGTTCATCCGCGCGCGCAGCGCATTGCGCCAGTCGGTGACCTTGCGCGTAAAGACGATATAGGCCGCCACCATCGCCACCGTCGCGACGACCAGCGGCCAGCCGAAGCTCTTCCAGAAGATGCCGAGCACCAGCGCCAACTCGAGGATCGTCGGCGCGATGTTGAACAGGATGAAATAGAGCATCGTGTCGATGCTCTTGGTGCCGCGTTCGACCACCTTGGTCACCGCGCCGGTGCGCCGTTCGAGGTGGAAGCGCAGCGACAGGCCGTGCAGGTGGCGGAAGACGGTGGCCGCAAGCCGCCGCGTCGCATCCTGGCCGACGCGTTCGAATACCGCATTGCGCAGATTGTCGAACAGCGTCGTGCCGAAGCGCGCCGCAGCATAGCCGAACACCAGCAGGATCACGAGCGTCACCGCGCCGCGATCCGCGCCGGTCGAGACGCGGTCGATCGCATATTTCAGCGAATAGGAGACGGCGAAGACCTGGACGAACTTGCTGATCACGACGAGCAGCATCGCAGCCACGATCCGCGCCTTCAGCCCCGGCTCGCCGGCGGGCCAGAGATAGGGGAGGAAACGGCGCAGCGTCGGGATCAGCGGCTGATCGGCGCGGGTCTGGACGGTCGGATCGGGAGGCATCGTGACGGCATGTAGGAAGGCCGCCGCCGCGGTGAAAGCCAAGGCGGGAACACAACCGGGCCTTCGCGGGTTTTTCCCTGCGAATGGAGGCGCTTATGGAACCGCTATTCTACGTCATGGCGATCATGGGCTGCGGTGACGGCAACGTCCAGTGCAGCGAGGCTCGCGTCGTCCCGGTCCAGTATCAGTCCATGGCGGAATGCCGCGCGGCCCTGCCGACGCAACTGGCAAAGAACACCGACATCGACTTTCCGATGATCGGCGCGCAATGCCGCACGTCGGGCGCGCAGGTCGCCAAGGCCGACAGCAAGGCGAAGCGCTCGTAAGCCACGCCTGACACGCGCTGGCGTTAGCGCGGATGCTGCCACAGCGGCGGCCGCGGCATCTCGACCAACTGCATCCGCCGCCCCGCCTCGATCCGCGACCGCGCGATGAAGGCGATCTTCTCGCCGGCCGAGGTCGACACACGCATGTCCCAGGCCGCCGAACCGCGCGCCGCGACCTTGCGACCGATCGCACCGTAGATATGCGCCGCCGCCAGCACCGCCCAGGCCGATCGCCGCGACAGCTTGCGGGTGCCGATGCGGGCGCTTGCCTCGAACGCCGCCGCCGCGTCGGTCATCCGCCGCGCCATCGCGACCAGCGCCGGGCGATGTTCGGGCGCCATATAGTCCGTCGCGGGCACGCCGAACTCCGCCAGCCAGTCGGCCGGCAGATAGCAGCGCCCGGCCGCGGCATCCTCGCTGAGGTCGCGCGCGATATTGGCGAGCTGGAAGGCGAGACCGAGGTCGCAGGCCCGATCCAGCGTCGCCGCGTCGTCGGGCGAGACGCCCATGATCACCGCCATCATGCAGCCGACGACGCCGGCGACATGGTAGCAATAGCGATAGAGGTCGTCCTCGCTCTGCGGTCGCCAGCCGTCGCCGTCGAGCCGGAAGCCCGCGATCAGATCGTGCGCGAAGCGCGCCGGCAGCAGCGTCTCGCGTGCGACGATGCGTAGCGCGTCGAAGGCGGGCAGGCCGATCGTCTCGCCGGCCAGTGCCGCATCGGTCAGCGCCGCCATCGCCGCGATCCGCGCCGGCGCATCGTCGACGATTGTCATGCCATGGCCATGGTCCTGGCCGTCGGCGATGTCGTCGCAGGCCCGGCACCAGGCATAGAGCAGCCATGCCCGCTCGCGGGTCGGTCGATCGAACAACAGGCTGGCGGCGGCGAAGCTCTTCGACCCCCGCGCGATCGACTCACGCGCCGTGGCGACGATCGCGTCGCGGGAGGGCGCGGAGCCGGAGGAGCCGGACGGGCTCACAGGTCGGCGGCGTTCATCCGCACGATCGGCTGCGTCGGCACGTGCTGGCCCATCGCATCGAGCAAGTCTTCCAGCGTGTCGGCGACGATCAGCAGGTCGCGATGCTGCGGACGCAGGAAGCCGACCTCCGCCATCTTGCCCCAGAAGGCGATCAGATGGTCGTAATAGCCGGCGGTGTTGAGCAGCCCGACCGGCTTGGCGTGATAGCCGAGCTGTGCCCAGCTCAGCGCTTCCCACAATTCGTCCATCGTGCCGGTGCCGCCGGGGATGGTGACGAAGCCGTCGGACAGATCGGTGAACGCCTGCTTGCGGCTGTGCATGCCGTCGACGACGTGCAGTTCGGTGAGGCCGCGGTGCGCGACCTCGGCATCGACCAGCGCCTGCGGGATGATGCCGATCACCTCGCCGCCCGCGGCCAGCGCGCCATCGGCGACCGCGCCCATCAGGCCGAGCCGCCCGCCGCCATAGACGACGCCGATACCCCGGCCGGCCAACGTCGCGCCGATGGTGCGGGCGGTATCGACGTAGAGCGGGTCGGCGGGCGTGGCGGACCCGCAATAGATGGCAAGGCGCTTCATGCCTCCGCCGCTAGGCGATGGGCGGGCAGGGGGCAAGCATCCTGCGCCGCCAACCCCTGTGGATGAGCACGAGTGCCGCTCCAGACCGGACGTCCTCGTCACCCCGGCCGTCATCCCTGCGCAGGCGGGGAT
>JAEWJQ010000194.1 GCA_023386515.1 Pseudomonadota bacterium
TGCCGGTGCGCATCGCGCTCGACCCCAATGAGCTGCAGCGCAATCCGCTGCGCGTCGGCCTGTCGGTCAATGCCACCGTCGACACCGGCAACGTGTCGGGCGCGCGGCTCGGCCAGCCGGCGCGGCAGGCGTATAGCGGCCAGCCGACGGACGGGCGCGACCCCGCGGTCGAGGCGCGCATCCGCCAGATCATCGCGGCGAACCGGTAAGGCGCGCGGTCGTGGCTGGTCCTCCCGCTGCCGCCGGGCTGCCGCCGCTCGAAGGCGGGCGCCGCGCGCTGCTCGCCTTCGCGCTGGCGCTCGGCACCTTCATGATGGTGCTCGACAGCACCATCGCCAACGTCTCGCTGCCGACGATTGCCGGCAATCTCGGCGTGTCGAGCGACAATTCGACCTGGATCATCACCGCCTTCGCGGTCGCCAACGGCGTCGCGGTGCCGCTGACCGGCTGGCTGATGGGCCGGTTCGGCGTGGTGCGGACCTTCTGCGTCGCGGTCGCCGCCTTCACCTTCGCCTCCTTCCTGTGCGGCATCGCCTGGAACCTGCAGTCGCTGATCCTTTTCCGCATCCTGCAGGGTGCCTGTTCGGGGCCGATGATGCCGGGCAGCCAGGCGCTGCTGATCTCGATCTTTCCGCCCGACAAGCGTTCCACGGCGCTCGGCGTCTGGTCGATGACGACGCTGGTCGGGCCGGTGATGGGGCCGATCCTTGGCGGCTGGATCAGCGACAATTACCATTGGAGCTGGATCTTCCTGATCAACCTGCCGGTCGGCATCTTCTGCGCGCTGACCTGCTGGAACGGGTTGAAGAGCCGCGAGACGCCGACGCGCAAGCTGCCGATCGACACGGTCGGGCTCGGCCTGCTGGTCGTCTGGGTCGGCGCGCTGCAGATGATGCTCGATCTCGGCAAGAACGCCGACTGGTTCAACGACACGACGATCTGCGTCATGGCGGTGATCGCCGCGGTGGGCTTCGTCGCCTGGATGATCTGGGAACTGACCGACGCCAATCCCGCCGTCGATCTGACGCTGTTCGCCAATCGCAACTTCGCGATCGGCACGGTCGTCTTCTGTATCGGCTATGCGATCTTCTTCGCCAACACGCTAATCCTGCCGCTATGGCTGCAGACGCAGCTTGGCTATACGGCGACCTGGGCAGGGCTGATCGCCGCCCCCAGCGGCCTGGTCGCGGTGATCGCCTCGCCGCTGGCGGCGCGACTGTCCGGCAAGATCGACGCCCGCATCCTCGCCAGCATCTCGTTCGTCGCCTTCGGCATCTCCTATTGGATGCGTGCGGGCTTCGTCACCGATGCGAGCTTCGTCGACTTCATGCTGCCGCTGCTGGTGCAGGGGATCGGCATGAGCATCTTCTTCCTGGCGATGGTGACGATCCTGCTCGACGGCATCGCGCCGCCGCGCATCCCGTCGGCGACCGGCATCTCCAACTTCGCCCGGATCGTCGCCGGATCGTTCGCGGCCTCGATCATCACCACCGCCTGGGACCGGCGCGAGGCGCTGCATCAGACGCGGCTGGCGGATGCCGTGGGGCAAGGGAGCGCGTTCCGCGCCGCATCGGAGCAGCTCCAGCATCTGGGCGCGAGCTCGACCCAGGCGGCGGCGGCGATCACGCGCCAGATGGTCGGCCAGGCCTATCTGCTCGCCTCGACCGATCTGTTCCGTCTGTCCGCCTATCTGTGCGCGGTGATGACCGTGGTGGTCTGGTTCACCCGGCGACCCGCTCCGCCGAGCGGCCCGGTGGCGGCCGATTGAACCCGAGGGTGGCGGCGGACCCCGCATGGGGTCAAGGAACGCGAGGCCCGCCGGCCATCCCCATAATAGGTCGAAAACGAACGTAATGAAAATGGGAATCAGTCGCGCTCGATGAAGACCGGGCGGCCGGGGCCTGCGTAGACACGGCGAGAGTAAGAAAATGTGTCCGCGGCGGGCTCGGTTGACCGGTCCCGTCCGCCCGCCTACCTCATGCCCATGACCGCCCCCACCATCCTCCTGGTCGAGGACGATCCCGCCCTGCGCACGCTCACCACCCGCGCGTTGCAGGAGAACGGCTATGTCGTCCGCCCCGCCTCCGCCGCGCCCGAGATGTGGCTGGCGCTGGAGGCCGGCCCGGTCGACCTGGTCCTGCTCGACATCATGCTGCCGGGCACCAGCGGCATCGATCTGTGCCGGGCCTTGCGCCAGAAGAGCGAGGTGCCGATCATCTTCATCAGTGCCAAGGGCAGCGAGATGGATCGCGTCGTCGGGCTGGAGCTCGGCGCCGACGATTATCTGCCCAAGCCGTTCGGCACGCGCGAGCTGATCGCGCGCGTCCGCGCGGTGCTGCGCCGCGGCCAGCTCGAACGGCGTTCCGGCGAGCGCGAGGACGGCGTGCTCAGCTTCGACGGCTGGACGGTGACGCTGCCGCGGCGCGAGCTGACCTCGCCGACCGGGGCGGTCGTCGACCTGACCGGCGCCGAATTCGACCTGCTCGTCGCGCTCGCCGAACATGCCGGGCGGGTGATCGCGCGCGAGCGGCTGATCGAGCTGTCGCGCACCCGCCTGGGCGACAGTTCGGACCGCAGCATCGACGTGCTGATCAGCCGGCTGCGGCGCAAGCTGTCCAACGCCGGACAGGACGCGCCGATCATCACCGTGCGCGGCGTCGGCTATATGTTCAATACCGAGGTGACGCGCCGTTGAGGCGGCTGATCCGCCCGTCGGTCGGCCTGATCGGGCAGATCGTCGCGATCCTGCTGCTGACCATGGTGATCGAATTCGGCGTGTCGACGCTGCTTTACGAGCGCGCCAGCCAGTTCTCCGTGCGCGACGACGAGGCGCGGCGGCTCGCCGAACATCTGGTGATCGCGCGGCGCCTGGTCGCCGAACAGCCGCCCTCGCGCCGGGCGGAAATGGCGGAGGACCTGACCACCGAACGCTATGCGATGCATTGGCAGCAATCGCTGCCCGCGCCGCCGCCGATCGCGCCCGCGCTCGACAACATGCGGCATCAGGTCGTCGAGTGGGAACCGTCGCTGCGGCACAGCGACCTCCGGCTGCGGCTGAGCTCGCCGGGGCGCAGTTCGGTGGTGACCGGCGGGCTGCAACTGCCCGATGGCAGCTGGCTCTATTTCCGCACGCTGGAGCCGATCCAGAACCTCAACCTCGCGACCGAACGCATCCTGCTCGCGCTGATCCCGGCGCTGGCACTGATGATCCTCGGCGGGCTGCTGATCCGCCAGGCGTTGCGACCAATGCGTCGGCTCGCCAGCGCGGCGGACAGTTTCGGCGACGGCGTCCATGCGCCGGTGCCGGAGGACGGGCCGGGCGAGGTGCGGCGCGTGATCGGCGCCTTCAACCGCATGGCGGCGCGGATCCAGCGGCTGATCGCCGACCGCACCCAGGCGCGCGCCGCCGTCGGCCATGATC
>JAEWJQ010000205.1 GCA_023386515.1 Pseudomonadota bacterium
CATCAGCAGCAGCAGCGGGATGACGGCGAGGGTGAGGATGAAGAGCAGCCAGAAGGCATCGACATAGGAGACCATCGCCGCCTGGCGCGTGATCTGCGCGTTGAGCATGGCGACCGCCGACGGCGCATCGAAGTCGAAGCTCGAGGGCAGCAGCGGATTGTCCGGCCGCACCCCCTCGACCAACCGCGCATGCACGGTCGCGCCGTTGCGGATGGTCAGCGCCTGCAGCATCGAGATGCCGACCGCCGAGCCGATGTTGCGGGTCAGCGTGAACATCGCCGCGCCCTCGTTGCGGTAGCGTGCGTCGAGCGTCGCGAAGGCGATGGTGGTCAGCGGCACGAAGACCAGCCCGGTGCCAATGCCCTGGATGAAGCCCGAGACGATCACCAGCCGCTCGTTCATGCCGAGCGTGAATCCCGACATGATGTGCAGCGAATAGGCGGCGATGGCGAAGCCGACGAAGATCAGGATGCGCGCGTCGACCGTCTTGATCAGCCGGCCGACGACGATCATCGAGATCAGCGTGCCGATGCCGCGCGGCGCGGTGACCAGCCCGGTCAGCACGACGGGATAGCCCATCAGCGTCTCCAGCATCGTCGGCAGCAGTGCGAGCACGCCGAACAAGACGGTGCCGAGGAAGAAGCCGAAGATCGACCCGGTCAGGAAATTGCGGTCCTTGAACATGCCGATGTCGATGAACGGGCGGCGCGCGGTCAGTGTGTGGACGACGAATAGATAGCCGAAGAACAGGCCCAACGCCGCCTCGATGCAAATCTCGGTCGAGCTGAACCAGTCCTTGGTCTGGCCGCGGTCGAGCATCAGCTGGATCGAGCCGATCGCCAGCGCCAGCATTGCGAAGCCGAACAGGTCTAGCCGCGGCCGCGCCGCATCCTTGGTCTCGGTCAGGAACCCCGACAGGCCGGCGAAGGCGAGCGCGCCGATCGGCAGGTTGATGTAGAAGACCCAGCGCCACGACAGATTGTCGGTCAGCCAGCCGCCAAGCGCCGGGCCGATGATCGGCCCTAGGATCGCGCCCATCCCCCATACCGCCATCGCCGGGCCGTGGCGCTCGGGCGGGTTGATGTCGAGCAGGATCGCCTGGCTCATCGGCACCAGGGCCGCGCCGAACACGCCCTGCAACAGGCGGAAGCCGACGAGCTCGCCAAGGCTGTTGGCGATGCCGCACAGGCCGGAGACGGCGGTGAAGCCGACGATCGACCACAGCATCAGCCGCTTGCGCCCGAACCGCCCGGCCAGCCAGCCGGTCAGCGGCGTCATGATCGCCGCGGCGACGATGTACGAGGTGAGCACCCAGGTGATCTCCTCACCCGAGGCGGAGACGCTGCCCTGGATATGCGGCAGCGCGACGTTGGCGATCGTGCTGTCGAGCGAGTTCATCACCGTCGCCGCCATCACCGCCGCGGTGATGAAGCGACGCGATACCGGGTCCGGATAGGTGCCGGTCATCGCGCGGCGGCGTCACCGCCGAACAGATGGCGGCGATAGCCGGTGTCGACCTTGACCTCGACGCTGAGCCCGGCGTGCAGCGGCACGTTTTGCGGTACGCGGTCGATGCTGAACTCGACCGGCAGCCGCTGGACGACCTTCACCCAATTGCCCGTCGCATTTTCCGCCGGCAGCAGTGCGAAGCTGTTGCCGGTGCCGGGGCTGAAGCTGGCCAGGCGGCCGGTTAGTTCCAGATCGGGGAAGGCATCGACGTGGAAGGTCGCGCGCTGGCCGACGCGCATATGGTTGAGCTGGTCTTCCTTGAAATTGCCCTCGACCCACAGACGCGTGCCGGCGAGGGTGAACACCGGCTTGGCGGCGGTGACGTAGCTGCCGCGCTGAAGCTGGTCGACCTTGGTGACGATGCCGTCCTGCGCGGCGCGCACCACCGTATAGCCGAGGTTGAGGCGGGCGCGCTCCAGCGCCGCCTCTGCCCGCTGTACCGCCGGTTGCGCCGCGGTCGGCGCGTCGACGCTGCCGGTCAGCGTTGCGGCGACGCCGGCATTCTGTTGCACCGAGGTCTGGATCTGCTGGCGCGCGGTCTGCGCGGCGAGCACCGCCTGGTCGTACTGGTTCTGCGACGAGATGCCCTCGGCGAGCAGCGACTTCTGCCGCGCCGCCTCACGCTCGGCATAGGCCAGCCGGGCGCGGGCGGCGGCGAGGCCGGCCTCGCCCTCGCGGTAATTGGCGCGCAGCGACGACACTTGCGTCCGTGCGTTGGCGAGTTCTGCCGCCGCCTCGTCGACCGCGGCCTGGAAGGGGGCGGGGTCGATACGGAACAGCACGTCACCGGCGCGGACGCGCTGGTTGTTGTGGACCATCACCGCGACCACCGGCCCGCTGACGCTGGCGGCGACCGGCACCAGCCCCGCCTGGATATAGCCGTTGTCGGTCGACTGATAGCGGCCGCCGCTCAGGTAGAAGAACAGGCCGATCGCGATCGCGACGATCGGCGCGGCAAGCAGCAGCGGCAGGCGCAGCCGGCTGCGTCGCGCCGGAGTCGGGTCGGTCGCCTGCACGACGGGCGCGGGTTCAGTGATCGGCGGCGCATCGGCCAGCGCATCCGGGTCGGTCCGGTGGTCGGGGCGGGAATCGGCGTGATCGTCCAGGCTCATGCTACCTCGCGGATCCGGGGACTCGCCCCGATGATCTCGGTCAATGTCGCGCCGGTGCACCC
>JAEWJQ010000241.1 GCA_023386515.1 Pseudomonadota bacterium
GGGTGATCATGAACGCGACCGGCTTGCCGTCCAGTTCGGCGATGCGGATCAGGTCGTTGAACACGATCGGCTTCAGCTTGACGCCGACGTCCTTGATCTCGGGCGGGGTGAGGGGCACGAACCCCCAATTGTCGCTCCACGCATCGTTGAGGATGCCGAGGATGATCGCCGCTTCCTGGTCGAACTTGCTCTTGTCGACCTCGCGCACGGTGATGCGCGGGTTGTTCTCGCCGGACTTGATGATCCGCTTCACGATCGGCGGGAATTCCTGCGTGATGTCGAGTTCGTAGGTGTAGAGCGTCTTGACCGCGCCATAGCCGGCGCGTTCGATCCAGCCCTGATATTCGGGGCGGGCGTGGCCCATCATGATCGTCGGGCTATGGTCGAACCCTTGCGTCAATAGGCCCGGCTCTTCCCAGATCGACTGGGAGATCGGGCCGAGCGCGCGGGTCATGCCCTGTTCGCGCAGCCAGCCTTCCGCTTGGGCGAGCAACGCGATGAAGATGTCCTCGCGCTCCGCATCCATCAGGCCCCATTGGCCGGCGCCGGGGCCGAAGCCCTGCTCGGCCGGCATGGTCAGCGCCAGCGTGTCGATATGCGCCGAGATCCGCCCGACGACGCGGCCGCCCTCTTCGGCGAGGAACAATTGCGCCTTGGCGTGGCTGTACCAGCCGTTCTTTTCGGGAGTAATCAGGCCGAGGGCTTCGCCCTTCAGCGGCGGGACCCAGTGAGGATCGTCGCGATACAGACGAAAAGGCAGGTCGACGAAGGCCTTGCGGTCCTTCTTCGTCACTACAGGGCGGATCGTCACGTTGTTGGCCATCGTCTTTCCCTCCTCCGGCGCCGGGCGCATCTAGCACGAAGCCGCGGGCAAGCGAGTGACGATTGCGTCATCAGTGATCGAAAACTTGCGCGCTCCCGCGGGCGTCGCGCCTGTAAATGCCACGCTGTCGCCACTATCTGAAGGCAATGGCACAGGTCATGGACAGCACCCTTTCCCTCGCACGCGATACCGCCCCCGCGGCGGAGGGCGCGCGCGCCAAGACGATCCGGATCGCCGACGACAAGGCGATGCTGCGCACCGCAGCGGAGTTGACGCGCGATCTGATCGCGCCGCGCCCGCGCGTCTATTGGGCGGACATGATCGCCTCGGTCGTCGTCGGCTATGGCGCGCTGGTTGCGGCGGTGACCGTGTCGGGCACCGGCTGGGTGGTGCTGGCGGCGGTAATCGCCGCGCTCGCGCTCTATCGTGCGGAAAGCTTCATCCACGAAGTCAGCCATATGAAGCACAGCAGCGTGCCGGGCTTTCGCGCCGGCTGGAATGCGCTGGTCGGTGTGCCGATGCTGACGCCGAGCTTCATGTACGAGGGCGTGCACAACCTGCATCATGCCAAGACCCGCTACGGCACGGTCGAGGATCCGGAATATCTGCCGCTGGCGCTGATGAAGCCGTGGACGCTGCCGGCGTTCGTCGTCATCTCCGCGCTGGCGCCGATCGGCCTGCTGATCCGCTTCGCGATCCTGTCGCCCCTGTCGCTGCTGTCGCCGCGGCTGCGGACGATCGTGCGCGAGCGCTATTCGGCGCTGGCGATCAATCCGCAGTTCCGCCGCCGCGCGCCGGAGGGCGAGGCGCTGGCGCTGTGGAACCGTACCGAGGCGGCCGCTAGCCTGTGGGCGATCGCGATCGTCGTGCTGACCGCCACCGGCGTTTTCTCGCTGCGCGGCGTGCTGATCGCGCTGGCGATCGGATCGACCGTGGCGGTGGTCAATCAGGTGCGCACCCTGGTCGCGCACCTCTGGGAGAATGACGGCGAGCCGATGACCGTCACCGGTCAGTATCTCGATTCAGTCAACGTGCCGCCACCGGCGCTGCTCCCCGCCCTGTGGGCGCCGGTCGGGCTGCGCTATCATGCGCTGCACCATCTGATCCCGGCGCTGCCCTATCACTCGCTCGGCGAAGCGCATCGCCGCATCACCGCGGCGCTGGAAGCGGGCTCGCCCTACCACAAGGCGAGCTATGCGGGCCTGCCCGGTCTTGTGCACAAGATCGTACGGAGCACGCTGGTCGCGCGCTAATTCGATGGTCGGGATCGTGTGTCCCGCCTAGAATGACGGTGACGGCCGCGGCGTCCTGCCCGGCCGGAACGGAGGGCGCGGGATCAATGGCGGGCATCGTGATCTTTATCGCGCTGGCGGCACAGGCTGCGGCAGACCGTGCCGCATCGGGCGCCGGGACGATCACCGTCGCCGTCGCTCCCGATACGCCGGTCAGCCCGTCCGAGGCCGCCTTGCTGGCCGAGGGGGTCGGCGAAGCGCTGTCTGGGGCGAGTTTCCTCGTGCTGCCCGGCCAAGGGGTTGGGCGCTATACCGCGCGCGTCTCGCTGACGCGCTCTGCGCAGGGCCCGGTCACCGCGCCGGGCAGCGCGATCGCGTCAAGCGCCGGCGTCGCCAATTGGGGTGCTGGCTTGCGCGTCACGCTGCCGACCAACAAGCAGCAGATCCATGAACTGATGGTGTCGACGCTGACGCTCAGCCTCGTGTCGCGCAAGGATGGCCGCGTCATATGGACGGGCAAGGCCCTGACCGCGCAGGTCGAGGGCACGCGGGCCGATGCACCGGGAGAGCTGGGCCGCCGGCTGACCCAGGCGCTGATGACGCGCTATCCGCAGCCGGCGCCGGAGACATTGTCGGTGCCGTGAGCCGGCAGGGCTATTCCTCGGTGCGGATCAGCACCGCTTCGCCGATCAGTAGGAACAGCAGGAACGGTGCCCAGGCGGCGAGGAACGGCGGGTAGGCGCCCAGATTGCCCATCGCCAGCGCGAAATTGTCCGCAACGAAATAGGCGAAGCCGAGCGCCATGCCGATCACCGCGCGGATGAACAGCTGGCCCGAGCGGGCGATGCCGAACGCCGCGACGGCGCCGAGCAGCGGCATCAGCACCGCGGACAGCGGCCCGGACAATTTGTGCCACAGCGTGCTTTCCAGCGACTTGGTCGGCCGGCCAGCGTCGCGCAGGTCGCCGATCGCCGCTTCCAGCGCGGGGAAGGACAGGCCGTCGGGATTGACCTCGCCGAGGGTGAACTGGTCGGGACGGACGCCGGGCGCGACGATGGTGGTGCCGATCGCCTGCTGGCGCGCGGTGGCGACGTCGAAACGGGTCGCAGGAGCGATCTGCCAGCCGTTGCCGACCCGGCGGCCGCGCGGCGCAGTGATGATCGAGACGAGATTGCCGCCGGTGCGATCGTAGACGGTGACGTTGCCGAGCTGCACCGCATTGCCGCGGCCCCGGACCTGGCCGACCGCGATCAGATCGTCGCCGTCGCGCACCCAGACGTTCGATCGGTCGCCGCGGTCGATCGGCAGCGCGCCATATTCCACCGCCTTCCACTGGTCGAGCGTCGCGGTGGCGCGGGTGACGATCCGTTCGTTGAAAGCGAAGCTGAAGATCGCGACACCCAGGCTGGCGACGAGCAGCGGCGCAAGCACCTGATGCGCCGACAGGCCCGCCGCCTTCAGTGCGATGATCTCGCTGTTCTGGTTCATCGTGAAGAAGGTCGCGATCGCGCCGAGCAGTACCGAGAAGGGCAGCAGAAAGGCGATGATCTGCGGCGCGCGCAGCGTGACATAGGTCCAGACCTGCGCCTGGGTGTTGCCGGGATGGGCGAGGATATTGCCCGATTCGCCGAGCAGGTCGAGCGTCTGCAGAATCAGCACCAGCGCGGCGAGCAGGCCGAACGTCCGCGTGAAGAACAGCCGCGCCATGTACCAGGACACGACGCGCGACGGGAAGAAGGCGTTCATGCCGTGCCCTTCTTGCGGTTGCGGCCGGGAATGTAGCGGACGATGACCTTGCCGACCTTGCCGAAGGCGCGCTCGATCGCGCCGATCGGCTGGCCGCCGGGGACATAGGCGATCGTATAGTACATCCAGAGGATCAGCCCGGCGAAGATCAGGAACGGCGTCCACAGTGCGATCAGCGGGTCGATCCGGCCGAGCTCGCCGATCGAGGCGGCGTATTCGTTGACCTTGTGATAGGCGACGATCATCACGATCGCCAGGAAGACGCCGACGCCCGACGACGATCGCTTCGGCGGCACGCCCAAGGCGATGGCGAGCAGCGGCAACAGGAACATCGTCGCCACCTCGACCAGGCGGAAGTGGAATTCGGACCGCGTGCTGTCACGCTGTTCCTCGCTTGCCGCGCGATGGCCGAGCTTGGCGAGTTCCGGCAGCGTAAATTCGAGATTGCGGCCGCCGCGACGCCGGAAGCTCTCATATTTGGGCAGCGGGATCGGCAGGTCGTGCGAGGTGAAGGTCAGCACGCGCGGCACCTGGAAATTCGGCGCCTTGTGCACCAATGTGCCGTTGGTCAGGCGGAAGATGATCGTATTGGGATCGTCCGTCGCCAGGAACTGGCCGCTTTGTGCGGTCACCGAATAGCTGGTGCCTTTGTTCTCGACATGGACGAAGATGCCCTCGAGCTGACGGCCACGGTCGTGGCTCTGCTCGATGCGCAGCGTCATCTGGCTGCCGAAATGGGTGAACTCGCCGACCTTGATCGATGCGCCGAGCGCGCCGGTGCGCAATTCAAAGCGCAATTGCTCGTAATAATAGCGTGCCTGCGGCTGGACGAAGCCGACGATCGCGATGTTGAGCGCGGCGAGGACGATCGCGTACATATAGGGCACGCGGAGCAGCCGCGTGTAGCTGACGCCGACCGCGCGCAGCACGTCGAGTTCCGAATTGGCGGCGAGGCGGCGGAAGGCGAGCAGGATGCCGAGCAGCAGGCCGATCGGAATGCCGAGGCCGAGATATTCGGGCAGCAGATTGGCGAGCATCCGCCAGACGACGCTGATCGGGCCGCCCTGCGTCGCGACGAAGTCGAACAGGCGACGGATGCGGTCGAGCACCAGCAGCATGGCCGCGATGGTCAGCGTCGAGATCAGCGGCAACGCGATCAGCCTGGCCATGTAGCGGTCGATGGATTTCATGCGGGAAGGGGCTCGGGCCGGAACGGGAAGGGCAGGCGTATAGGATTGCAGGCTAGACGCGCCAGCTAAAAATACCGTTCCGTCACTGCAGAAGGGGCGGCTATTCCGCCGCGATCCGATGCGGCGCGGCCGGACGCTCGCGCGCCATCGCCGCCCTGATCGCACGGTCCAGCCCCGACAGGGTGAACGGCTTGCGCAGCACCTGATGGTCGCCGAACTCGGTGGCATTGGCCTCACCCGCGAAGCCGGTGACGAACAGCACGGCGACGTGCGGCACCTGGGGAGCGAGCGCGGCGATCAGTTCGGGACCGGTCTGGCCGGGCATCAGCACGTCGGAAATGATCAGGTCGATGTCGTCATGTTCGGCCAGCAGCGCCGCCGCCTTGCCGGGCTCGTCGCACGGCACCGGCAGATGGCCCAGTTCGGCGAGCGCGGCGGTGGTGGCGGCGAGCACGCGCGGATCGTCTACGACCCCCAGCACGTGCAGCGTCTCGCCGCGATCGACGGGTGCTGCGGCGGCGGGCGAGGGGGCGGCGGCGGGGGCGACGCTGGTATCGCGCGGTAGGTAGAGCGTCACCGTCGTGCCGCGACCGACAGCGCTGTCGATCGCCATCGCGCCGCCCAGCTGGCGGACGAGCGCGAAGATCTGGCTGAGGCCAAGGCCGGTCCCCTTCCCGACCGCCTTGGTGGTGAAGAATGGTTCGAAGACGCGGTCGATGATCTCCGGCGGGATACCGGTGCCGGTATCGGTGACCGCGATCGTGACGTGATCGCCGGCGCGGCATTCGCCGACCTCGCCCGCGCGCAGCGTCGCAATGCCGGTGGCCACGGTCAGCGTGCCGCGCCCGTTCATCGCGTCACGGGCGTTGACCGCGAGGTTGAGCACCGCATT
>JAEWJQ010000251.1 GCA_023386515.1 Pseudomonadota bacterium
GCCGGTGAAGACGCCGCAGCTGCTGCTGACGACCGCCAACGCCGCGACGCAGCGGGTGCTGACGCCGTTCCGCATCCGGCAACTGGTGGCCCGGCTGGCGCCCGGCGAGCGGATCGACCGCGACAAACTCGCGCAGCTGCTCCAGGCGAACGGCTATGTCCGCACCGACACGGTGCACGACCACGGCGAATATGCGGTGCGCGGCGGCATTGTCGATCTCTATCCGAGCGGCGAGGAACAGGCGCTGCGCCTCGATTTCTTCGGCGACGAGATCGAGACGGTGCGGACGTTCAGTCCAGAGGATCAGCGGACCACCGGCCGGATCGACGGCTTCGTGCTGCTGCCCGCGTCCGAGGCGCTGCTCGACGAGGACTCGATCAAGCGCTTCCGCAGTCGGTATCGCGACAAGTTCGGCGCCACCGCGACGGGCGATCCGCTGTATCAGGCGGTCAGCGACGGGCGTCGGCTGGCGGGCATGGAACATTGGCTGCCGCTGTTCGAGGACAAATTGGCGACCATGTTCGACCATCTCGGCCCCGACGACGTGATCGTGCGCGACGCGGGCGTGGCGGGCGCGGTCGAGGGCCGGCTGGAGGCGATCGCCGATTATTCCGAGAACCGGCAGCGGGCGGAGGGCGCGCAGCCGGGCAGCTACCGGCCGCGCGGCTCGACCGCGCGCTACCTCGGCGAGCGCGAATGGCGCGATACGGTGGAGGCCCGGCACATGCACGTGACGACGCCGTTCCACGAGCCGGAAAGCAGGACGGTGCTCGACTTCGGCGTCGACGGCGCGCGCGACTTCGCGCCCGAACGGTCGGGCGGCGCCAACGTCTACGAGGCGGTCGTTCAGCACATCGGTCGCCTGCGCAAGGAGGGCAAGAAGCCGATCCTTGCCAGCTATTCGGTCGGCGCGCGCGAGCGGCTGGGCAATCTGCTCAAGGACCATGGCCTGACCGGCGCCAAGGCGGCGGAGAGCTGGCAGCAGGCGCTGGGCGTCGCCGGTGCCAGCGATTCTGGGGCGAAGAGCGCGGGCGTGGCGCTGGTCGTGCTGCCGCTCGATCACGGCTTCACCGCGCCCGACGTCGCGGTGCTGACCGAGCAGGACATGCTCGGTGACCGGCTGATCCGGCGGGCCAAGCGCAAGAAGTCGGCCGACGCCTTTCTCGCCGAACTGGCGACGCTGACGCCGGGCGACCTCGTCGTCCACAGCGACCACGGCATCGGCAAATATCTCGGCCTGACCTCGATCCCGGTCGGCCAGAGCCCGCACGATTGCGTCGCGGTCGAATATGCCGGCGGCGACAAATTGTTCGTGCCGGTCGAGAACCTCGAAGTGCTGTCGCGCTACGGCAGCAGCGAAGAGGCGACCGCGCTCGACCGGCTGGGCGGCGAAGCGTGGCAGCGGCGCAAGTCGCGGATGAAGGAGCGGATCCGCGAAATCGCGGGCGAGCTGATCCGCACCGCCGCCGAACGCGCGCTGCGCCCGGGCGAGATCGCCGAACCCGATCCCAGCGGCTATCCGAGCTTCGTCGACCGATTCCCCTATGAGGAGACGGACGACCAGGATCGCGCGATCGACGACGTGCTCGGCGATCTGGCGGCGGGCAAGCCGATGGACCGGCTGATCGTCGGCGACGTCGGCTTCGGCAAGACCGAGGTCGCGCTGCGCGCCGCCTTCGTCGCGGCGATGGCCGGCATGCAGGTCGCGGTGGTCTGTCCGACGACCCTGCTCGCGCGCCAGCATTTCAACAATTTCTGCGCGCGGTTCGAGGGCTTTCCGATCGAAATCGGCCGCCTGTCGCGCCTGGTCACGGCGAGCGAGGTGAAGGCGACCAAGGAGGGCCTCGCCAACGGATCGATCGACGTGGTGATCGGCACGCACGCGCTGCTCGCGAAGAATGTCGAGTTCAAGCGGCTCGGCCTGGTCGTCGTCGACGAGGAGCAGCGCTTCGGCGTCACCCATAAGGAACGGCTGAAGGCGATGCGCGCCGACGTGCACATGCTGACGCTGACCGCGACGCCGATCCCGCGCACGCTGCAGATGGCGATGAGCGGCCTGCGCGAATTGTCGGTGATCCAGACGCCGCCGGTCGATCGCCTCGCGGTGCGCACCTATGTGATGCCGTGGGACCCGGTGGTGCTGCGCGAGGCGCTGCTGCGCGAACATTATCGCGGCGGGCAAAGCTTCCTGGTCACGCCGCGCATCGCCGACCTGCCCGATCTCGAGGAGTTCCTGCGCAACGAGGTGCCGGAAATCCGCTACGTCATCGCCCATGGGCAGATGAGCGCGACCGAGGTCGAGGAGCGGATGAGCGCCTTCTACGACAAGAAGTTCGAGGTGCTGATCTCCACCACGATCATCGAGAGCGGCATCGACATCGCCTCCGCTAACACGATGATCGTCAACCGCGCCGACCGCTTCGGCCTCGCCCAGCTCTACCAGCTGCGCGGGCGCGTCGGCCGGTCGAAGACGCGCGCCTATGCCTATCTGGTCACACCGCCGGAGCGGCAGATGACCGAAACGGCGGAGAAACGGCTGAAGGTGCTGAGCGACCTCGACTCGCTCGGCGCGGGCTTCCAGCTTGCCAGCCACGACCTCGACATCCGCGGCGCGGGCAATCTGCTCGGCGACGAACAGTCGGGCCATATCAAGGAAGTCGGCTACGAACTCTATCAGTCGATGCTGGAAGAGGCGATCATGGACGCCAAGGCCGGCGGCCTTGCCAGCGATCGTCCGCGCGACTTCAGCCCGCAAATCACCGTCGATGCGCCGATCCTGATCCCGGACGATTACGTGCCCGATCTCGATCTGCGCATGGGCCTGTACCGCCGCCTCAACGAGCTGGACGAAAGCCGCGAGATCGAGGCGTTCGCTGCGGAGATGATCGACCGGTTCGGCCCGCTCCCCGACGCGACCGACAATCTGATCCGCGTCATCGAGATCAAGATCAACGCCAAGAAGGCGTGCATCGCCAAGATGGACGTCGGCCCGCGCGGGGTGCTGGTCGCCTTCCACAACGACACGCCGCCGAACGTCCGCGGCCTGCTCGCCTATGTCGAGCGGCTCAACGGCGTCGCCAAGCTCAGGCCGGACAGCAAGCTGGTGCTGCAGCGGGCCTGGCCCGACGCCAAGGCGCGGCTGCACGGCGCGCTGCAATTGTCGAAGGGGCTGGCGAAGGCGGCGGGCTGACCCGTCCGCCGGCCAGGCTCAGCTGCTGTGGTCGGCGATGATCTTCCAGCCGCCGGCCTGCCGCTCGAAGACCAGCGAGGTCATGCCGCTGTCGGTGCGGCCGCCGGGGTAGCTCAGCGTCCAGCGCGCCCAGAGCATCTGGTGGCTCGGGTCGATCGGCCGGCTGCCGAGCATGCGGAACGACAGCGCACCGCGCTTGCGCGGGTCCTTGCCGTAGCCGGCATCGTAGCGCGCCGCGATCGCGCGCTTGCCGCGCACCAGGCCCGTCTTGGTGACGAAGACCGCATCCTCCGCATAGACGGCGAGAAAGCGCGGGATGTCGCCGCGCGTCCAAGCCGCGGCGCTGTCCTGCATCGCGCGTTCGATGCCGGCGCGGGGATCGGTCGCCGGGGCGGCGGTGGCGGCAGCGAGCATCAGCACGATCATCGAGGTGTCTCCAGCAATCGGGTCAGCGCCGCCTCGTCGAGCGGCGGCGCGAGCAGGAAGCCCTGAACATACGCGCAGCCCTCCGCGGCGAGCAAGGCGCGCTGCGCCTCCGTCTCCACCCCCTCGGCGATCACCGGCAGGCCGAGCGAGCGCGCCAGCGCCATCACCGCGCGCACCACGCCGCGTTCGTCGCTCGGCTGCCCCGCGCCGCCCACCGCCAGCGCCTTGTCGAGCTTGAGATAGTCGAGCGGCAAGGCGGCGAGATAGGCCAGGCTGGAATAGCCGGTGCCGAAATCGTCGAGCGCGACGCGGGTCCCGGCGGCACGGATCGCGCGCAGCACGCCGGCGGCCGCGGCCAGATCGCGAACCGCGCCCGTCTCGGTAATCTCGACCGTCAGTCGGTCGGGCGCGACCCCGGTGGCAGCGGCATGGGCAAGGAAGGATGCGGCGAACCCCGGCCGGGCGAGATCGGCAGCGGTCAGGTTGAGCGAAACACGCAGCGCCGCCAGCATGCCGGTCCAGCCGGCGACCCGGCGCAGAACCAGGCCCTGGATGTGGTCGGACAGCGCGAGGCCGAGATCGGCGCGCTCCGCCGCGGCAAACAGCGCGTCCGCACCGAGCGAGCCGAGCCTGCCATGCCGCCAGCGGGCCAGCGCCTCCACCCCGATGATCGGGCCACCGTCGATCGATGCCTGCGGCTGGAACAATATGTCGATCTCGCCGCGCTCGATAGCATGGTGCAGATCGACGGCTAGCGCGTCGAGCGGCATCGCCCCCTGCGGGCCGGCGACCCGCACCATGCCGCTGTCGCCGCTCTTGGCGGCGGCCAGCGCCTCGCCGGCGCGATGCAACAGACGCGGGGCGTCGTCTCCCGCCCCGCTCTCCGCCATACCCCAGCGGCTGCCGAGCAC